>JBLNAE010000410.1:0-5568 GCA_050259195.1 Ignavibacteriales bacterium | reverse complement strand
GCACGTTCCAGGGGTCATCAGATGGTTTTAGTCGCCTTATTATGTGTCCTATGTAAGCAAAATTGTGAGAAAAAATAGAGAATTAAAATTCTTCTTCTGCAAAACCTGCTCCCGCCAAATTGTCATGAAAATCAAAGTTTATAGTCCACTCATAAGGTGTATTCTGTGAAGTTTCGCTTAACTCCATACCGCCCTTAAATCTACGTTCTGCAATGCGTAGAACGTGAAGGTCTTCAAGGATTATTCTGGTTGTAGTAACTGGGTAACGTATTTTATCGGCAACCTCCCTAGTTTTAAGCCACTCATCAATAAGTAGGGCTTTTATAGCTACCTTTCTGTGGTTGGGTATTGTATCAAGTGCTATTTTCTTTAGAACCTGGTATTCATCCTCGGTAACTTGGATTTTATCTCTCACAAGGGTAAGCCCACAGGCTAGGAGTTTAAATTGTTTTGCAAGTCTCGGGGGTAGTTCTGGATCAGGAACGTATTTTATCATTTTATCTCCCGTTCCTTTTCTGGGGACTGAGCTTCTTGCTAAGGCTGTAGTATCAGCAAGATAAATGATTTTTTCTTCTATTTGTTCGGGACATTCGGGAAGTCTCTCAATTTTTTGGAATTGACTTAAGAAGCTTCCCATAATTTCGTTTAATTCGCTCCTCATCTCTTTTTCCTTGCCTGTGTTTCTCAGGGCTTGTCTGGTCATGGATTTTCGGTCGTCGTGTATGGTGCGGTATAGGATAAACCTCTCTCCAAGAACCTGTTTGACAAGAATAGAATCATCTATAGCCGGGGTGACTCCTGCCAAAAATCCTACGTGACCTTTCCAATTGAATACCTTCCCGGTTCCAAAAGCCTTTTCGTACTTACCATCGTATATTTCTCTAAGCTGTGCCAATATTTCGGCTTTATCGTCATTTCGCATTTCTAACACAGTTGTAAAGTCTTTCATCACAAGAATGTTATTGGACAGCTTCGGTAAAAGACTCGCTTCGGTCGTACCTTTTTGACCGCTGACCAAGGTCGCCTTCGTAAGATTTGAGAGGAAATAAACATCCTTGCATCCATCCAGAGAGCGCAGAAGCTCGGTTTTAGCTCCACTTGGCGGTGAGACTATAAGAAGCCAAAGGGGATCGGCATCCAGAAAATAGTTTGATACGACTACGGCTAAAGCGACATCAATCAGATTTACATCTTTGAGAAAGAGCCACTTTTTGAAAACTTCTTTCACATCATCCAAAGAGACTTTACTTTCACTTTTTCTCTTTTCTTCTCTTTCTCCTAGTATGCCCCTAGATTTTCTAATTGTGTGTTTTAAGTACGCCTCAGTTCTTTCATTGCTCTTTGGGTAAGTAGCTTCAAGAAGAATCCTCGCGATCTCGCCATCTGAAAAGTTACGTTTAATAAGTCAATCAGCAAGAGCCATGTCCAGTCCTGAACCTGAGTTATCATGTAAATCCTGCCTTTTCCCTTCCCATGTTTCCTTTAACTTTGAATCTGTTTCAAGGAGTTCCCAAAACCTATCAGGTATATGAAGGGGAATGTTCCTAAAATCTTTCTCTTCCCTATACTCTTTCTGAAATGCAGTAATCTCAGGAAGCCAATCAAAATCGGAGAGGTTAAACTGACTCTCAGCGTGAAACCCTATGATTTCAGTTCTTAGGCTCCAACCCTTGAGTTTTACATTGCGAGTACAAGGAAGCCTGAAAACTCTACTTACATCAGTCGTATGATCAGCGCCTAAGAAAGCCGTTAGCCTTCTATTAAAGGATTCAATAGAGTCACGATCATTTGAACCGTTAAGCTTTATAGGTTCTCGAAACTTCCAGTAAGCTTGATACCCTTTTCCTGTATCTATTACAAAGGTCGGCTGTAAATGTGGTGGAAGTTCAAATAAAGCTTTAAGAGCAAGGTCTTTCCCCGGTTCAACCAAACCCATGAGTTCAATAAATTCCTCTGGTGTCAGAATCTGTGGACTATCTTTCCATTTGCCTTTTCCTTCTGCCTTGTCTACAAGCTCTCTAGCTCTTCTTTGTTTCTCGCCTGTAAGGTAATCAATTCCATCCAAGTCTTGCCAGAGGCCGGGAACTTCTGAAACGCCCTCTTTACTGCCGTTTTCATTTCTTCGTGTGGATACCCCGAAATAAACATTAGGTTTAGCACTCAGGGCTTTTTCTATTGGAATTTGAGAAATGGAGTCATAGAAATAACTTTTGGCTTTGCCATTAGCTACTAGCCGAAGTTCTATAAGGCCTGTAGAACCTTTAAACCAGTGTGATAAGAAACTCTGTAACTCAGGATTTTCGTTTATCATAACTTTATATTCCCCCGATCTCCCCATTTGTCAGGGTATCATTTTTTATTTCTCAAAGACCCGAGCCATGCTTTATACTCAGCCTCATTTTTTATAACTGTTACTCCCCTTTGGTTTGTTATTGCGAATTTTCCTTTCTCGAAATCATAGTTCACGATATAAAAGGGCAAACCACTTAACCTTGAGAGGTTTTCATAAACTTCTCTTTTATACGGCGTTATTACTTTCCCTAACCCTTTTATAGTTTCGATAATAGCTACAGGTTCACGACTGGCATTTGTCTCGACCCAGTCAATGTCACAAGCACAACAATCGCCTAGCTTGTAATGCCAATTTGAGTAGGACATATCTGGATTCTGGATAATCCTTCTCTTGTGTGATACGCTATAAGCCACTGAACCCTCATAATAAGTCCCGTCGTGTATCGGCACCGGGGCTTATTTATTGCTTTACTTCTTTAGCTCTCTCTAATGGAAATCTCCTTTTAACAGCTTCACTAAGAGCTATAAGCTCATGTTCAATACTCTTACATAGTTCATAGCCAAACTGTCGGTCTAAGGCATCCCTAGACGACACCGTTACTGAGTCAACACCATTTTTATCTACGACAATTACGATCTTGGGATTAGGCATATTTGCACCTATACCCTTATATCCCCCCTGCTCCTGGGATTTGTTAAGGGTGGAATTTATGATTTGAGAAAATTGTCGGTGGGGTAAAGGGAAGGGCTTATTAAGGGTTGTAAAGCTTAAAGTGGGACTTAAGTTTTTCTAAGGCGGTTAATTCTATTTGCTTAGCTCTCGGCTTAGATATTCCCAGTTCTTTTCCTATGTTTTCAAAGGTTGGTTGTTTGTCTTCCTACTCTTCATAAAGGTAACGCATTGATAAGACCTGTCTTTCTCTATCGGTAAGGATTGAAGGATTATTAGAACCAGTCTCATAAATGGTAGTAACTCTGTGTTTTCATAGCTTTTTTTGCGTTCTACCAGTATTTATGAGACCGCTTCTAATCAGTTCTAGGCTTTCAGCTATTATCTTTTGATTCTCTGATAATTCAAGAATCTCTTCAGTTGTAATACTACTTTTGTCTTCTAACTGATTTTTGAATGTAATCTCAGAACCCGGGGTTATAGGCATATCATAAGAAATTTCTTTCCTAGTTTTTTTCAACACTCTCTGCTTTTTCGTTCTTAAACGGTCTGCCGTTCTCCTTGGAATGTATCTGATATTTCTATCTCCTTTAGTTGCTAATATAAGGCTTTCCAACAAATCTTCTGGAAACTGTTTCTTTACCACTTTCCATAAATGATATGGAAAATGTTCAATTTCATCTTTATTTTCTATCTTCTTATGTGTTTCCTTTTCGTATATTTTTTTTACAACTTTTAATAATTTCTCAAGGGCTTGTTTATTCATTGTTGAGTTTCCCATTTCATTCGCACAGTAAACTAAGAAAGCCCATTTAGCCGTGAGGTAGTTATCGAAATGAAGCATTAATTTCGTATGAGCCAAAATCATTATAGCTTCGTATCCACGCATTAGACCTATTGTGCCGTAAGATTTGCAGTGGTTATTAAAACTCTCAAAATCTTCGTCTAGGGTAGGCTTGGCCAGATCAATTAATTCCTGAAAGTAATAAATGTGCAACCGATTGTCTGTTTCGTTTGAGTAATTCTCTATAGCTTCATTAACAGATAAACAATAACCCAAGAGGGCGATGCATTGTTCAGGTGATAAACCAATAATCCAATTAATTAATTGCTCCTGGTTACGTACCCATCTTTCTGGCAAAAATCCATGTCTATTTCTATGATTTTTGATGAAATTTTCTAGTGTATTCTTTAGAAAAGCTATTTCTTCATCTTTATTGACTTTTGTATTGTGAGGCTTATCCTTTTTCACGTTTACAACCCTTTCTTAAAGTTATGGGGTAGGTTCTCTAGCCGAGCCTACCCCTTCTATTTTATTCTACTTACAAGCTTAAAGAAAGCCTTTTGAGCCACTTTCTCAAGATAGTCTAAGGTTATTCACTTGCCAGTTTCACCTTAGGTTTAGCCCATGGGAGTTTCTCCACAGCTGGAGCTATATGTTGAGTGCTCAGGTGAGCATATATCATAGTTGTGGCTATATGCTTATGCCCTAACAAATATTGCACTGTGCGCAATCCTTCTCCACTCATTATTAAGTGAGATGCAAATGTATGACGCATAGTATGCGGGGTTACACCATTTAGCCCGGCTCTAATGACTGCTTTTCTAAAACCAGTTTTAAAATTAAAAATACCCTTACCATCTGGGAAACAGAAAACATACTCTCTCTGGTTCTCTTCCCTTGGCATTATCTTCTCTTGAGGTGTTATGTAGGTATCTCTAAGAAAGAGAAGGGTTGCTCTTAGTTCTTCATTCATGGAGATAGAATGATAATCATTCCCTTTCTGGTTTCTCACTATGAGCATGTTTGTCGTAAAATCTACATCTGCTCATTTAAGATTAACTAGCTCACAGCTTCTTAGTCCAGTGTTTCTAAGCACAAGGAGCATCGGTTTCATCCAAGGACTTGCGTACTCAAGGAGCTTTTCCATTTCATCAAGAGAGAGAAACCTAGATGACTTTCTTTCCTGTTTAAGTAGCTTTATTTGGGGCATATGACTTAGGTAATCCCATTCTATAGCCTTTCTTAGCATATTAGAAAGGCATAGAAGCTCTATATTAATTGTTCTAGGCTTTATCCCTTCCTTTTGCCTTTTAGCCTTATAAAGCTCTATATTCTGACTCCCTATGGCTTCTAAAAGCATGTTCCCAAAATAGGGGGTAAGGGCATTTAGGCTTACTTTATCCCTTCTCCATGAGTTATAGGCCTTGTTTGCTTTTGCATAGTCAAGATAGATGTCGGCATACTCAAAGAATGTTACAGGTTTAATCTCTTGAAGCCCTACCCTTTGTTTATCAAACTTGGCTTCCACATCCTTCAGCACTTTTAGGGCATCCTTATAAGACATAGCCCCTATTCTCTTCCATTTGGTTTTACAGTCTAAAGAGAATAGAGTATAATAATTATTTCCCTTCTTTGTGAGTCCAGCCAGGATATATTACCCCCTTGCATGACTGGAAAGGGCTAGGTAAAATTGTTTCCACACAACTAGAAAATAACTAGAAGAAATCAACTCGTAAGTTGTACGTGAGTTGTAACCTACTAAAATTATTAGCCAGCCCGGATAGCTCAGTCGGTAGAGCAGAGGACTGAAAATCCTTGTGTC
>JBLNAE010000409.1:0-11949 GCA_050259195.1 Ignavibacteriales bacterium | reverse complement strand
GGGGGTTGTGAACTAGCCTGCCTGTCAAAGCCCTTATAATAACCTTCCTGGGGCTTATTAGAAGCATCTTCAGACCCAGTTATAGGCTGAGAATCGGATGTTAGTTCTGTTGTTTTTTGTTGCCCCCCTTTAAAGCTCAAAACCTAAGCCTTCCTGTAACAAAGCCCTTTTTAAAAGATGATAGGGTTATAGGAACCTCTACTATACATAGGTTGTGTAAGCACATTCTTATGGTGATCTTTGAGAGGCTTTACAAAAATAGAAAAGAAGCTGAAGGAGAGAATCGAGAAAACACAGAGAAGGCGGTTTTGAAAGCGAAGCCATGAAAGGACCTATTAAATGAATACCCAAAAGGACGGGAGGCAAGTTCCACTGTCCTCTTTTTTGTTTTAAAATACTTAAACCTGGTACTAACTTATGTTTGTAATAGGGATTAGTAGATGACAAGAGCGCAGGTTTTTTCTTGGTTCTTCTTTGGAATATTTCTCCTTATAATCTACCTTTTCTATGAAATTCTTAAGCCCTTTATTTTTTCACTCTTTTGGGCTGGGATTTTAGCTCTTGTCCTTTATCCCTTTCATGAACGCCTTACAAGGGTTCTCAAAAATAGGGTGGGAATCTCTTCTATTATTATGACAACCCTTGCCGCATTTGTTGTTATACTCCCGTTAATTATAGTTGTTACTACACTCGCGATTGAGATGCTCGATGTCTATCGAGGAGTAAAGAATCAAATTCAGGTTGCAAAACTAAAACCCACATTTGAGCATTTGAAAGAGATTATCCCTGTAAGCATCCTTGATGAGGTGGAGAAAAAATTTGGTGTTAGCGATATACATCCTGAAGAAGTAGTGTTAAAGAGTGTAGGAACTGTGAGCGGCTATCTTTTTCACCTCGTTCAAAAGGGGGCAAAGAATCTCACTACTTTAATTGTTGATTTCAGCATAATGGTCTTTGCACTGTTCTTTTTTTTCAGGGATGGAAAAGGGCTCTATGAAGAGATGAAGTATCTTATTCCTATGACCGATGAACAAAAAAACCGTATCTTTCATCGCTTCTATAATATTCTTGATGCTGTAATCCTCGGTGTTATAGCTACAGCTGGAGTAAATGGGCTTATCGTAGGGCTTATTTTCTTTATACTTGGAATTTCCTTCCCTGTTCTTGCTGGAGTGCTCAGTTTTATACTCTCCCTTCTTCCTGTGGGAGGTTCTATATTTGTGTGGCTTCCAGTTGGAGTTTATCTCTTTCTTACTGGAAGTACATTTAAAGGAATAGAGCTTCTTATCCTTGGAGCAGTACTGAGTTCAATTGATCATTTCCTCAAGCCTGTGATTATCGGTGGTAGAGCAAAACTCCCCACGCTTTTTCTTTTTTTAAGTATATTTGGGGGTGTAGAGTCTTTCGGGTTTTCTGGAATTATTCTTGGGCCCGTACTTCTTGTCGCCTTTATCAGTTTTATAGAAATTTATAAGGTGGAATATCGAGAGACAATAAGATAGGCGAAACTAAGAAGAGACTTGAGAAACGTAGATTAAAAACATAACAGATTGCTGAATCTACCTAAACGCATTTACTGGTTCACCATTTGGTTTTCTATAATATCGAGAGAAGAGGTTTGTTTAGCTAAACTTTCTTACATACTCCATTGACTTGATATTGCAAATATGGTATATATCATATCTATGAAACAAGAGAAAAGAGAGAAACCTATGGAGAAAGCAATTTACGTGAAAGCACCACAAGAGTTAATAGCGATGCTCAATGAGTCTCAATGGCATTTGAAAAAGAGACCCGCTCAGATTGTGAGAGAGGCTTTACTTGAGTATCTCGAAAAGCATTTACCAAAGGAAGTAAAAGACAAAATCTTAAGGAAAGGAGGTAAATAAATTATGGGAGTATTTAAACGATGGATAAAGAATAATGATGGCTCAAAGACACAAGTTTGGTATATCCGCTATACAGCAAATGGGAAAGATAAGTGGGAGTCTATAGGAAAAGTGGGAGTGGTAACTAAGGACGTAGCGAGGGCAAGGTTAGAGGACAGAAGGCGTCAGGTTAGGTTAGGACAACTTGAAATGATAGGCGTTAAAGTCCCTACCCTTTCTGAATTTGCTGAAGAATACATTAGGCACATAAGAGACATAAAGGGTAACCGCTCGTGGATGTCTGCTCTGCATTACCTTAAACACCTGAAAGGCTTCTTTGAGGATAAGAAACTATCCCAAATAACCTCAAAGCATGTAGATGACTATAAACTTAAAAGGCTTCAGGAAGTAAAACCTGCTACTGTAAACCGAGAATTAGCTTGTCTTAGTTATATTTTCAACCTTGCCAAGCGTCAAAAAGAGTTTTTTGGCAATAATCCTGTATCAGAGTCAAAGCTATTGCCTGAGAACAACCAGGTTGAACGAATCCTCACACCCGAAGAGGAAGAGAGACTATTAAACTATAGTTCTCCTTACCTTAGACCCATTCTCATCTGTGCTCTTAATACAGGCATGAGAAAAGGAGAGATACTCACCCTTAAATGGAGCAATGTTGACTTAGAGATTAACGTTATCACCCTGGAGCATACCAACACAAAAAACAAGAAGATGAGGAGAATTCCGATAAGTTCAACCCTTAGAAAAACCTTCTTAGAGCAAAGATTGAAAAGCGGGGGCTCTGAATATGTGTTCTTAAGTTCAAACGGCAAACCCTACAAAAGACACGACTCCTTAAAACAGGCTTTCGAAGGAGCCTGCAGAAGAGCAGGTATAAAAGGTCTCAGGTTCCACGACCTAAGACATACAGCAGCAACCCGGATGGTAGAAGAAGGAGTCGGCATAGATAAAGTTAGCAAGATTCTAGGGCACTCATCTCTCAATATGACCATGAGATACTCCCACCCCGAAGACTCACTGAAGGATGCGGTAGAAAAACTGGGAAATTATAGCCTGAACCGTAGCAATTTCCGTAGCAGTGAAAAGTCGGAGGAGTAATTGGGTGTTGTAAGTCTCTGAAAAGATTGGTGGAGCCGAGGAGAGTCGAACTCCCGACCTCTTGAATGCCATTCAAGCGCTCTCCCAACTGAGCTACGGCCCCACTTTGTTTATACTAAATTTAGCGCAGTTTCGTTTATTGTCAAATCCTAAATAATGTATAATTTCCACTGAAATTTAGTTGTCATTTATTGTTCTTATAAAAGGTTTATATTAATGGCCGAAATAAAATGGGAGTCGTTTGCCAAAACCAGTCCCGATCGAGAATATCTTGCGCTCATTTCATATCTTCCACTCAAACGATTTTGGATGATCCCCAAGTTCCTAGTCTATATGCAAGCAATTCAGAACCAGTTGAGGAAGTCCAGAGGTCTTATCGGGTACTCTCTCTTGGCACATTTTCTGCACCGAAGATTCTGGACGCTATCTGTGTGGGAAGATGAAAAGGCCCTGATGGAGTTTGTTAGAAATCTACCGCATAGCCAAGTGATGTTAACCCTAACACCACATATCGATAAAACAAAGTTCGTGCAGTGGAGGATAAGGGGTTCGGCAGTTCCAGTAACTTGGGAAGAAGGCTTCAGACGATTGCAAACATCATAAGGCACTGATGACAAATATGAACAAGGAGATTCTCTAAATGAATGTGATAAACGTTGGATTAATTGGGGCGGGAACTGTGGGCTGCGGGGTCATTAAGGTTCTGGACGAAAATAGAGACATCATTGAAAAGAGAGTGGGCATAAGACTCGAAATAAAGAAGATCGCAGACATTGATCCTGAGAGGAAAAGACCCGTTGAAATTTCCAGAAATTTATTCACAACCAACGCATGGGAGATAATAGAGGATAAATCAATTCCCATAGTGATTGAGCTTGTAGGTGGAACCAACATAGCAAGGGATTTTATTCTGGGAGCGATAAGGAACCGAAAGCATGTCGTTACAGCAAATAAGGCTCTCTTAGGTCACTATGGGAGAGAGATATTCTCAGCCGCTTCCGAAAATGGAGTAGATGTTGGATTTGAGGCAAGCGTGGGCGGCGGAATCCCCATAATAAAAGCAATTAGGGATGGATATGTGGCAAACAGAATCCTCTCCATTTATGGAATCATAAATGGAACGTCCAACTACATACTCTCAAAAATGACAGAAGAAGGCAGAGAATTTAACGACGTGCTCAGGCAGGCACAAGATGCCGGGTACGCTGAAGCCGACCCATCGCTTGACATTGACGGGATTGACGCCGCGCATAAGCTCTCGATACTCATAATGCTCTCATTTGGTAGTTTCCTCGATTTTGAAAAAATCCATGTAGAGGGAATACGCGGGATTACCCCGCTTGATATTTCGTTTGCAGACGAATTCGGCTATAAGATAAAACTCCTCGCAATAGCAAAATCCGAAAAAGAAGGGATAGAAGCAAGGGTTCATCCGACACTGGTTGAAAAAGGCACTCCCATAGCCGATGTTTCCGGGGCATTTAACGCCATACACATAGTTGGAGACGCAGTAGGACCCAACATGCTCTACGGGATGGGAGCGGGGATGATGCCCACAGCAAGCGCAGTTGTAAGCGACATTGTCCAGATTGCAAAAAGCATCGCCTTCGGTAACTCTCATTCATCTCTACCCAGGTTCTATCAAGAGAGAGCTTCGCTATCTTTAATCCCTGTAAGCGAGATAACGGCAAAATACTATTTGAGGTTTCAAGCTGAAGACAGACCCGGGGTTCTGGGTCAGATCGCGGGAAGCTTGGGTAAAAACAATATAAGCATCGAATCCGTAATCCAGAAAGGAAGACAGCTCGGAGGAGAGGTGCCGGTAGTAATTATGACACACGAGGCAAAGGAAAGAGATTTAATATCCGCCCTTCAGGAGATAGATAGATTCCCCGCTATTAAGGGGAAGAGCGTTTTTATAAGGATAGAGGAATTGTAATTGTGTTGAGTAAGAATGAAGTACGATCCAGAAAAACACCATCGCCACTCGATTCGCCTGAAGAAATATGATTACTCTCAATCAGGGGCATATTTTGTCATCATATGCGCATGGAATCGGGAATGTGTGTTTGGAGCTATTGAGAATGGAAAAATGCAATTGAATGATGCCGGGCAAATTGTTCATCGGTGTGGAACGGATTATCAAAACGTTTTCCCGCCGTCGAAATGGATGCGTTTGTCATCATGCCCAACCACATTCATAGCATCATCATTATCACAACCATTCATCAGGGCGTGATAAATCACGCCCCTACATTAGGTACAATCATTCGCACATTCAAGACGGTCTCCACACGCCTAATCCGACAAAACAACCTCATCGAATTTGCCTGGCAACGGAATTATTACGAACACATTATTCGCGGGATCTGGGGTAGCGATCAAAGAGGGAGGATTTTAGGAAACCTCAATGAAAAATCATTGGATGATATTCGGAAATACATTGTTGAAAATCCGCTACGCTGGTCGGATGATGAAGAAAATCCAACCAACATTTCGCCAACGTAGGGGCGCAATCCATTGCGCCCTAATTTATTGGCCCCTACCCTTTATAGAATCACCTCCACCGCATCCTACAATATTCAATTGCCTCTCTCGTGGAGAGCATTCTGGTTGAATTGCCCGTGCGCACAAAGAGATTTTCTCCTTTGTCGTCCTTTACAAATATGGGTTCGGTGCGGGCTTTGCGATAATGTGGCAAATACCCTTGCCGTCAATCTGGTGAAACGTAATTTCAGGAAAGAAGAACACTCCAAATTGCCTTAGATTATATTACGGATTTTTATAAAAAGAAAAGAGAGAGATCTATAGGTATCCTAGTTGCCCTGCCTTTGTGGGGTCTTTTCAACAATCTCTTCTATAAGTTCCACCTGGATCTGCTGGATTTGAAGCAGCCTGTTCCATTGATGCGTAAGAAGCTGGTCCATTTTCGCATGGAGATGTCGAATCTCCAGTTCGGCCTTTAGATTCACCCTGTAATCATGTTCAGACCGCAGGCGATCCTTTGCCTCCTGCCGGTTCTGACTCATCATAATGATGGGAGCTTGAATGGCGGCAAGGCACGAAAGGATTAAGTTGAGAAGAATAAAAGGATACGGGTCAAATGGCCGCCGGAGTAAAACAATGGAGTTTATAATCATCCACAGCACGAGAAAGACACCAAAGCTAATGATAAAGCGCCAACTCCCCCCGAATTTGGCAACATTGTCGGCTATCCGCTCTCCGAGCGTCAGCTTACTCTCAAACTCGGTATTGAGATTCTCGGACAACAACTCCTGATCTCTCAGGCTTTTAACCACTTCTTCTTCGAGTGCCGAAAGCTCGCCTTTTTCAGTTTCGAGAACGTCCTGGACGTAATCAGCCCTGACATGGTTGAGACAGGGGAGACATATAAAGCCTTGCGAGGACCAATCGGGACATTTCTTTTTTATCGTCTCTATTACAGAGGGGCGAATTAATTCTCCAAACATGACCTCGTTCAGCATCTTTTGCTCTTTGCAAATCTGGCACTCAACAATCTCCTCTTGTTTTGTTGCCATATTATCTTCGCTCCTTCTATCATCGGTTGAAAGTAGAGGTCAGACCATTTACATCCAATGTCAGATATTCTACCAATCAGAATAAAAAATTAAAAGTCAAGCCACCGGCTTCGTTTGAATCTCCACGATATTCTAAGTAACATTTATTTCTGTATACCAACCTATAGAAATGAAAGGAACTACAAAAACTAGAGAGGATTTCTTCCAGAATCTCTTTGATGCCCTCCCCGACGGAATCATTGTCCTAGATGAATCCTTTTCTATTCTAAGCATGAACTACACGGCAGAGATGATTTTTAAAATCTCAAGAGGAAAAGCCCGAGGCAGACCGTCTTCAGAAATACTGCCCGAAGAGATAGAAGATGTCGCGGAAAAAGCCCTCCGAGAAGAGCGCACCATTTTTGGGGATGAGATTAACCCGGTTTTAAAGGGAGGAGAAAGAATCTCAATTCAGACCGTAGCTTCTCCTCTATTTTCTGACAAAGGCGCTATATCCGGCGTGATTCTTCAGATAAAAGACCTTGCAGGGGCAAAATTCTTGAGTGAGAAAAACCTTCAGCAGAATTCAGCCTCTACATTGGAAGAACTGATTCTGGGACTTGCCCACGAACTAAAGAATCCCCTAAGTGGAATAAAAGGAGCGGCGCAGATACTCCTTGAAGAGAAAAAAAACGAAGCGACCGTAAAATGCGCGGACATAATTATAAAGGAGGCAGATAGGCTCTGCGCCCTTCTTGATAGACTCAAACAGCTTGAGCCTTTCGCTAAAGAGGTGTTTGAGCCTGTAAACATACATGAAATCCTCTCAGAGATTCTATTTCTCGAATCAAGGTCCAGCAGGGGCAAAGAGGTTAAATTCGTTGAGAATTATGATCTAGCCCTGCCTCCGGTCATGGGAGACAGAAACTCTCTTAAACAGGCGTTTTTGAACCTCGTCAAGAACGCCCATGAATCAATCCTAGAGAAGGGGACTGTACAAATCTCAACGAGATGGATCACGGACTACAAGCTCAGGGGTGAAAACGCCATATCCGTATATATAAAGGACAGCGGAGTGGGGATTTCAAAGGAGGCTTTAGAGAGGATTTTTTCTCCTTTTTACACGACGAAAAAAGAGGGCTCGGGACTTGGTCTATTTCTTGCATATCAAATTATAGCGAAACACGGAGGCGCCATTTTTGTAGAGACCGAATTGGAAAAAGGAACGGTGCTTAAGGTGTATTTGCCAATATATAAACAGCCAGTATAGAAATTGTTACTTAACGAGATGAAAAAGAAGATTTTAGTAGTGGACGATGAAGAGAGCATAAGGTGGGTTTTGGGGACGTACCTGGAGAAAGCGGGCTATTCGATTGACTATGGAGAAAACGGCTCTGGGGCTCTTGAGAAAGCAAATTCAGAGAAATTCTCTCTAATCATACTCGATATAAAAATGCCCGACCTCGGCGGGCTTGAAGTCCTTGAGAAGCTCAGGACAAATGGGATTGACATTCCCGTAATTATAATTACCGCCCAAAACACGGTAAAAAACGCAATCGAGGCAATGAAGCGAGGGGCCTATGACTACATCGCAAAGCCATTTGATTTAGAGGAGGTAGAGCTCACTGTCCAGAGAGCAATAGAGAGCTATGAGAACTCAAAAAAGCTAGAACTCCTGAGCACCAAACTCGAGGAGGCTGCAGAGCAGGAACCGTATGGCGGGATGGTCGGAAAATCTCCTGCCATGCTTAAAATCTATAAAACCATCGGGCGCGTTGCTGAAAAGGATTTAACTATTCTCATCACGGGAGAGAGCGGAACGGGAAAAGAACTCGTGGCCCGCCGGATTCACTTTGACAGTCGAAGAAGAGATGAAAAATTCGTAGCAGTAAACATCGCAGCGATTCCGAAAGAACTTCTCGAAAGCGAGCTTTTTGGATACGAAAAGGGTGCCTTTACAGGAGCTGCAATTAGAAAGCAGGGGAGATTTGAAGACGCACATAGAGGAACGCTTCTTTTAGACGAGATAGGAGATATGCCGATTGAGCTTCAGACAAAACTCCTTAGAGTCCTCGAAGAAAAACAGTTCTATCGCCTAGGCGGCGAAAAACCAGTCGAGGTAGATGTAAGGGTCATTGCATCCACGAATAAAGATTTGGGAAAAGAGGTGGAAAAAGGAACGTTTAGAAAAGACCTTTATTATAGAATCAACACCATAACAATCGAGCTGCCACCCCTTAGAGAGAGAAAGGAGGACATTCCGCTTCTTGTAGAGCATTTTGTTCAAAAATACGCAGAGCGACTGGACGCTGGTAAGAGAATGATTATACTTTCGGATGAAGCAAACCAGATGCTTCTCGAGTACAACTGGCCTGGAAACATAAGGGAGCTTGAAAATACGATAAAGCGCCTTCTTGTTCTTTCTTCCCACACTGTGATTACACCCGACGTGCTCCTTGATGCCGCTCCATATATAGAAGAGATAAAGAAGAAGAGAGAAAACTCATTTGATGATTTAGTGTTGACAGAGATCCTAAACTTGATTAACTCAAATCAAGAATCTCCCAATGGAGTCTATGACATAGTTATAAAGCGGGTTGAAAAACCCCTGATAGAAGCAATTCTCAAGGTTACCAAAGGAAATAAAAAGAAAGCCGCAGCGATCCTCGGAATAAACAGGAACACACTTTCAAAAAAAATAGAGGAACTCGGAATCTACGGAGAGGATTTCAACTGATCGAGCGCACCGAGATTTTCTAACCCTTCTTTAGCAGCAGATTGCTCTGCCTCTTTTTTGTTCTTTCCCGACCCCTTACCCAGAACCCTTCTTCCGACCTTTACTTCGATGTGGAAGCACTTGCTGTGTGCGGGGCCTTCTTCGAGAATGACTTTATACTTGGGTCTGCTTCCGTGTCGTTTTTGAACCAATTCCTGAAGCCTGGTCTTATAGTCTATAAATATCTCTTTATTCTCAAGGCAGTCTTTTAAAAGACGTGAGATTATTTGAGATGCCTTCCTATATCCAGCGTCTAAATAAACCGCCCCGATGACGGCCTCAAATGCACCTGCAAGGTTCGATTCCCTTCCCCTTCCCCCCGTGAGTTCTTCGCCTTTTCCGAGAAGGATTTCATTACTAATCCCCAGCTCTCGCGCAAACCGTGCAAAGTTCATTCTACTTACAAGAGCGCTTCTCATTCTGGAGAGCACTCCCTCAGAGGCTTCGGGAAAGCAATCATAGAGGAACCGCGCAACAACGCAACCGAGAACTGCGTCTCCAAGGAACTCAAGCCTCTCGTTGCTCTCTATAGAGGCCTCATTGGCAAATGAACTGTGCGTGAGGGACGTTTTAAGCAGGCTCGGATTTTTAAACTTGTGTCCGAGCTTTTTATCTATCATGGACGTAAAAAAGTAACACAAGGTATGTAAAAATCAACCTATCTACACTACCAATTAAACCCAATCGTAATATACTGACTTCTAATCGGTCCTAGATTCACTTTATTATCTCCATGGAAAAATATCTTTGAGGGGTTTATTATATAGCTTACGGCTCTTAGAAAGCCATTCTGTCTATTTTCAAGCCAATTTGAGGTTTCTTCAAGAACTATCCCCAGAGGAATCCCTGCCGCCGGGGTCACAATAAGATCATGAAGCGAGGGTGGACGGTCTATGCCCTCTACAGCATACTCAAAGAGTGTGCTTTGAACAAAAGCGCCAACGGCTGAGGCAGAGCGGTTGTACCCAAGTGCCCTGTAGTAGAGATAAACAGATGCTCCAAAAGCAGGGTGTTTGACCCAGTTTGTTACAAACGCATCTCCGTCATTCCATGTAATAGAGCCAGGACGCTCATGGTTTTGGAAATGGGTTAAATTTTTCCACCATGTTACAGGGTTTATTATGAGCTGATCCTTTTGCCTGATGTAGGCAACGCGAAACGCCCAGATTCCGGCATAGGCATTTTCTGTATCACGGAGAAAATCACCAAAGTCAGAGAGTGATTTAGGTTCAGCCTCCTCTTGAAGGAGTATATCCGGTTTTTTATAATCCATTACGTCAATAAAGGCAGATTTACTATATGGTTTTGCAAGAATCGGAATCTCTTGATTAAACAGCGACTGAGCTTTTATACCGCTCAAAGAAATGACAGACATCATAAGGACTATAAATAGTAAACGCAACTGATTGGCCATTTTAGTCTCCCTCCACACTCTTCCTCAAAAATGCAGAGGAATTTCCTATTAAAATTCAATTTATGGAGTTATAATACCATTTCCAATTAAGAAGTGCTCATAGATAAACTTTTCAATTGACTCTTAATCCAAGGATACTCACAAAGGCTCTGTACTTTATCAGGGTTATTGATGTAGTGCCTTAGAGCCTCTATTAACTTATCTTCAATCTGATCTAAATTCTCAAACACCTTGTTAGCTGTAGATTTTCTCAATTCCTCGATTAGTCTCTCTACTGGGTTTAACTCCGGACTGTAAGAGGGCAACTCTATAAAACTAACTCCTCGAATCTCTTTTACTTCTCTAGCCCTGTGAAATCCCGCTCCATCCCAAACAATTACTAAATGCTCCTGTTTGTACTTGTTCCTGATAAATTCTATAAATACCTTTGTAGTCTCATAATTCGTATAAGGCAGTAGTAGTGCATCTACTTCCCATGATCTGCTATCTACACCTATGTAGAGATAGCCAAACTCATATTTCATATTACAGGGAATCTGTGGCCTCTGTTTGCCTCGCTTAGTCCATGCCCGTCTTAAATTCGATATTAATCCGTACCTCATCTCATCACAAAACACTATCCTAACTGTTCCATTATCAATCTCCTTTAATCCTTGTACTATCCCTTCTTTCTTGAATTCAGTTTGTCTGTGCTTGTCCGCCTTCGGATTGTATGCTCTGCCACCTTTCCATGAATACCCATTTTTTTTAATCTCAACCATACTGCCGATTTCTTTAACCCTCTGTTGTGCCTCTTTTGAGTCAAAAGTGCTATACGCTGAAGTGTCCACTGTGGATTTCCCAAGTCTATCTCCTCTATAATGCTGAGAAACTCTTGGTCTGTAATGTTTAACCTTCCTCCTGGTACATATCTATGTAATAATCCCTCATACCCTGATTCGTTGTACCTCTTTAGCCATTTCCTTGCTGTCGTTGGACTCACGCTTAGCCTCTGTGACACTTCATATGATGACAGATCTTCTTCTACCATCATCTTGATCCCAAGTAGCTTCCTCTGTACTCTTGGGTTCTTCTCATTCTTATACAACCTTCTTAACTCTTCTGCTGTGTTTTTAGTCCTATCTATCTCTAGTTGCTTCATTATATCTATTATAATCACTTCCTCTCTGGAATTGGTATTACACCCCGTCATTTGGTTGTCTTTTTGCAGGAACTTTTTCCCTTAATTTAAGAACTTGATCTCAACCAGAAAACTGC
>JBLNAE010000408.1:0-3660 GCA_050259195.1 Ignavibacteriales bacterium | reverse complement strand
CCGCTCCTTTCCCGCCGAGGATGTCTTTCATCTTTCCATGTCCATCTGCTTTTCCGTTGCTGAAAAAATAGATATACTTTTTTCCTTTCTGATTTCTAGCAACGACCTTTCTGGAATTTTTCCGTTTGCTCCTTGCCATGCTGTGAACCCTCCCTCTAGGTGCTTATTTTTGAGAAGTCGGCAATTTTAAAGAACAGGTCTCTGACTTCCCATAGCGTTGAGAGGCGGTTTAGGCGAATATCTTCGTTCTTATCCATAACAAGCACATCTGTAAAGTATTTATCTATCGGCTCTTTTAAATTCCTCATCTGAGAAAGTGCCTCTTTGTAATTGCTTCCTGATTCTTCTACGCATCGCTTTGCCTCCAGGTAGGATTGATAAAGCTGTTTTTCAGACGGGGTAAAGAGTTCAGGATTAACCGTGCCCCGCGGCTGTCCCTTTACTATGTTTACCACACGCTTAAATGCAATCGCGAGCGAATCAAAATCGGAGGCTCTACGAAACTCTGATAGAGCTTCGATCCTTCTCTCAGTTTCAAGTATATCATCGCATTCAGCGGAAATCACGGAATCAACTATATCTTGAGGAAATTCCTCAGAAATCATAAGGTTTCTAAATCTTTCAACCATAAAGTTCACTATTTCTGCTAAAAGAGGAGAAGGAATTAGCTCTTTCGAAGGGGCAGGAAAATCAGGTCTTAACTCGTGAAGCTGCTGCCAAATCTGGCGTAATCCGAAATTGAGAATGTGCTTTAAACTTAAATGGAATTCCTTATCGAGGATGATATTAATAATTCCTATTGCCTGGCGTCTCAGAGCGTAAGGGTCGGATGTTCCAGTGGGAGTAAGTCCCGAGATAAAACAGGCTGAGATAGAGTCAACCTTATCTGCTATGCTGAGTATTGATCCGAAATCGGTTTCCGGCAGCTTTCCCTCGCGTGATGTGGGCATGTACTGCTCCTCTATCGCCTTTGCAACTTCTTCTTTTTCTTCTGAAATCAGGGCGTAGTATTTGCCCATTGTTCCTTGAAGTTCGGGGAATTCAAACACCATCTGGGTTCCGAGGTCTGCTTTTGAGAGCCTTGCCGCTCGTTTGAGACCTTGAATTGAGTTTTGGAAGCCTAGCTTGGTTCCAATCTCGACAACTAGGCCCTCCATTCTCTCTGTTTTATCATAGTAAGTGCCAAGGTTGGATAGAAAGACCATGCTTCTGAGTTTCTGTACCTTTTCTGAAAGCGGCGTTTTTGTATCTTCCCTGAAGAAAAACTGCGCATCCGTAAATCTCGCTTTAATGACCCTTTCATTCCCTTCGATGACTATGTTACTATCTTTTACGGGGGTTCCACAGGCAAATATAAAATGTGGAAGCAGTTCGTCCTTACTCACTGAAAAGAGCTGATTCGAGAGGGCGGTCTCGGTATAAGAAGCCCTGGAATTTGCAAACACAGGAAAGTATTTCTGGTGATTTTTCATAACGCTTATCAGAACCTCTTTAGGAAGTTCAAGGAACTTCTTGTCAAAGTTGCCTTTAAGCACAACCGGATATTCGAGTAGATTAGTTACAGTCTCGAGCAGTTCCTCATCTTCTAGTGGGATTCCGTCGGTCTCTTTCCCTATCTGTTCAATATCTCCTCTTATGATTTCCTTTCTCTTTTCACCATCCAGAATCACAAATCTTTTCTCAAGCTCAGTTACGTATTCCTCCCAGTCTTTTACTCGAAATGGTTTGGGGGATATAAAACGGTGCCCCCGTGTTTTTGAGTTGCTTTTTATCTCTCCCAATTCAAACGAAACCTTTTTTCCGCTGTAGAGAGATAGAATCCACCTTATAGGTCTTGCAAAAGTTGTATCGTCATCATCTCCCCATCTCATGGATTTTCTGAACGGTATTGAGAGGATTATCTTTGGAAGAAGCTCGGCTAAGACTCTCTCAGTTTTCTGGCCTTTAATTTCTCTTTTTACTGCAATAAACTCGCCCTTCTCGCGACTTATGACTACCAAATCTTTTACATCGACGCCTTGAGCTTTAGCGAATCCAATTGCCGCCTTCGTGGGTGAGCCGCTCTCGTCATAGGCAATTCGTTTAGGAGGACCGACGATTTCATCTATTTTATCGTTCTGTTTGTCGGAAAGGCCGGTAACTCTCAGGGCAAGCCTTCTTGGGGTTCCAAACGTGTTTATATTTTTGTATGAAAGGAGATTATCCTTAAATTCTCGCTCTGCGATGTCGCCCAGGTTCTTTATGGCTTCTTCTAAAAATCCTGCGGGGATTTCTTCTGTACCTATCTCAAGTATTAGCTCTTTTTCCACTTTTATTGCCCTTTCTCACTCACTGCCCTCGAGAGAATAGTGCTCGAAAGACTACCACGGGTTATTTTTAAGAAGGGGAAATCCCATTTCTTCTCTTTCTCTGAGGTATGCCTCGGCGCATCCTTTTGCAAGCGCACGGACCTTTCCAATGAAGCTTGCGCGCTCAGCGACTCCGATTGCTCCACGCGCATCAAGGAGATTAAACGTATGAGAACACTTTAAACAATAGTCATAGGCCGGGAGGGGAAGTTTCTTATCAACCAGCCTCTCACATTCGGTCTTGAATTTATCAAAGAGGTCTCTTAACATTCCAGGGTCTGATTCTTCAAAGTTGTATGTTGAAAATTCGACTTCATCCTGATGGTGAATCTCGCCGTATGTCACACCCTTTGTCCATTCAAGGTCATACACATTCTCAACCCCCTGAAGATACATTGCGATTCTTTCAGTCCCGTAAGTGATCTCAGCAGAGACAGGTTTCAGATCAAATCCGCCCGCTTGTTGAAAGTAGGTGAATTGGGTGATTTCCATTCCATCGAGCCAAACCTCCCATCCCAGTCCCCAGGCTCCAAGGGTGGGAGATTCCCAGTCGTCTTCTACAAACCTTATATCGTGCTTGAGCGGATCTATTCCAAATGAGCGGAGACTCTTAAGATAAAGCTCCTGTATGTTTTCAGGCGATGGTTTTATTATCACCTGAAACTGATAGTAGTGCTGAAGACGATTTGGGTTTTCTCCATATCTGCCGTCTGTAGGCCTTCTTGAAGGCTCTACGTAGGCCGCGCGCCAAGGCTCAGGCCCCAGACATCTTAGGAATGTGGCTGGATGAAAAGTCCCTGCTCCCTTTTCCACGTCATAGGGCTGAAATATTATGCACCCCTGCTTTGCCCAAAATCTTTCTAGCTCTAGGATTAGTTCCTGAAAAGTCATGTTTGTGTGCTATATTAAGAGAATTATAAAATAATACCATCATTTTTAAGAATTAAAATTTTTGGACGTAATTATCAGCCATGAGAATTCGGAATCCGCTTTTCAGTTTACGCGTTTGGCGCGACCACTCCACTCGCGCTCGCGCAAAATGAATTTCTGAATCTTACCGGTAGACGTCTTTGGCAGATCACAGAACTCAACAGCCTTCGGTGTCTTAAAACCAGGGAGTCGCTCGCGACAGAAGGCGATGATCTCTTCCTCGGTGGCACTCTGTCCGGGCTTGAGTGTGACAAACGCTTTGGGGACTTCGCCCCAGTAGTCGTGAGGCATTGCGACCACGGCAGATTCCATAACTGCTGGATGCGCGATGATCACTTTTTCAACCTGGATTGATGAGATGTTTTCACCACCGCTAATAATA
>JBLNAE010000407.1:0-7588 GCA_050259195.1 Ignavibacteriales bacterium | reverse complement strand
AGGTCTCTCCTTCTCTTCTTCAAGCCTGTAGAAGTAGAGTGCTCCGGGCGGTATACCCTCAATTACCTTCTTCCAGTACCCATTATTGCCCTTTTCCATGATATGTGGAGGCATTTCGGCGAAGCCCATTACCCCTACAGGTGGGATTATCTTTAACTCCACTTTCTTTAAAAAGGGCGCCCAGACAACAAATTCACACCCTTCTTTCCCTATATAGTTCGCTCCGATTTTCATCCGGCTCTACTCGGAATGAGAACGCATTCTATTGTATGATCTCTTCAGACCATCCTCAACAGTGTCAACCCTAGATCTGATATTTCTCCAAGCCTTTGCGCTTCTGGATTTTAGCCCCTCTAACTCCCTGCGTGAATCTTCTTTTAGCTCTTCCATTTGTTTATTAAATTCAGCTTTAGCTTCTGGTCCCGATTCTTTTGCCCTGACTTTCGACCCATCTATCCACCTATCGAGTTCATTTAGTTCGGATTCTATCTTCCTTTGCTCCTCTGACGTTTTAAGCTGTGCCTTCTGCTTGACATCTTCAGCTTTATCTCTAGCCGATTTACTCCAGTCTTTACATCCAAATGAAAATAACAAGAAGGCTGCTAATACCATTAACCCAAATTGCTTCGTATTTCTACCCCTTTTATCAAACTGCTATTTCTCACTAACAGGCACAGGTTCCAAACCTGTATCCTTACGGATAATATAGAATCTATGCCAATCAAATCAATTACAGTTTTCCAAGGATAGCACCTATTTTATTTTGAAATTGAACAGCAGGCTAGATTTGCGGAGGTTGGCTACTCCGACATTAGCAGTGCAAACAGATAATATTTAATAGTTTTTATTAAACACAGGATTACAAGCGATATAAGCTAGCCGCCCCTAGAAGACGATGAGGTTATTAAAAGTTGTAGGGGCGGCTTTAAGGGTTATTTGGTTGTGCCTACATTCACACCATTTTAGTACCTGCTGCTTCTCTCCCAGTCACTAGCCTCTCTTTCAGCTTGTTCTCTAGAAATACCATATCTCTCCTGGAGCTTTCCGATAAACTGGTCGCGCTTCCCTGCGATAACATCAAGGTCATCGTCAGTGAGCTTTCCCCATTTTTCTTTAATTTTACCTTTCATTTGTTTCCAATTTCCAGCGACTTGATCCCAATTCATAGTTCTTAACCTCCATTTTTTATTATTGGCCTCACGACCTATAGATATATATTGCAACGTCCATGCCAGGGGCTTAATATTATTATTCCTAGTCTTTACAACGGATTACGGGCGAAGGCGACGCTTAGCTGTGCCGTAATACCCTGTAGGGATGTGTAGATTTACACAAGGATATTAATTCCGGATTGAGAACTAACAAATTACTCAAACAGCTACCACTGGGAAATTTCTCTCTTAATCTCATCGAGATTTTTCAAAACGCTCTCCCTGGCCGTCCCGCCATAAGATTTTCTGCTTGAGATTGATCCTTCAGGTGTAATGCACTCAAATGTATCTTCTTCAAAAAGGCTTGAAAACATCTTCAGCTCTGCAAGGCTTAGTTGGGAGAGTTCTCTCTTTTTTTCCTCACAGTAGCTAACCATCCTTCCTGTAACCTCATGCGCCTGCCTAAATGGCATTCCCTTTCGAGCCAAGTAATCGGCAAGGTCTGTTGCGGTAATGAACCCACTGTAGAGTGCCTCTTTCATATTTTCAGGCTTAAATTTTATGTTTCTCATCATTACCGATAAAACTCCGAGAGAGGATTTTATAGTGTCCGCCGTATCAAACATGGGTTCTTTATCCTCCTGCATATCCCTGTTATACGAGAGAGGGAGCCCTTTCATAAGGGTAAGAATCGCAACGAGATTCCCATAAACCCTACCCGTTTTTCCGCGAATAAGCTCCGCAATATCCGGGTTTCTCTTTTGAGGCATTATGCTTGAGCCTGTTGTAAATTCGTCTCCAAGATCAATGAAATCAAACTCTTTGCTCGACCACAGGATGAGTTCCTCAGAGAGTCGGCTCATGTGCATCATAAGAACAGCCGAGACCGATATGAATTCTATGATAAAATCCCTGTCGCTTACCGTATCAATACTGTTTCTTGTAATCTGAGGAAAACCGAGCAAATCCGCCACATACTCCCTCACTATTGGAAAAGAGGTTCCCGCAACCGCTCCGGCGCCAAGCGGCATACCATTTATCCTTTTGAGACAATCAATATAGCGACCTCTGTCGCGTTTCAGCATTTCAATGTATGCAAGCAGATGGTGTGAGAGAAGAATGGGTTGCGCCCTTTGAAGATGGGTATATGAGGGCATAATCACTTTTATATTTCTCTCCGCTAAATCCAGAAAGGTTTCTGCCAGATCTTTTATAAGGGAGAGAATCTCCTCAATCTCTCGCCTCAGATACAAACGTTCATCGAGCGCAATCTGGTCGTTTCTGCTCCTTGCCGTGTGGAGCTTGCCGCCTACATCGCCTATCTTTTCAATGAGGCGCTTTTCAATGTTGAGGTGAATATCCTCAAGCTCTTCTCTAAACGGAAACTTCCCACGCTCAATTTCCTCTCTAATTTCCTCAAGACCTTTTACTATCTTCTGGGATTCCTGCTTTGATATGATTCCCGCTCTGCCGAGCATCTTTGCATGGGCGATACTCCCTTCTATATCTTCTCTATAGAGCCTCTTGTCGGAATCAATAGAAGCTGAAAATCTTTCAACCAGCTCGTGCGTCCCTTTTTTAAACCTCCCTCCCCAGGGCTTTTTGGGCAAATCTTTAGTCCTCCTTTTATAAAGCGTTTGGTTTGTTGATGACCAATCTTAGAAGAATCATCATACCCAAATATGACGTAATTACACTAATTCATTTTGAAATAAGACATACTCGGTGTAATCGGTCACGAGCAAGACCCATGACCTACCCAGTAGACAGGAAAACCGGGACTCATGTTATATAAGGATCAATGCGGCATTTCAATGAATAGTCTAACAACATATAATCCCAGGGCTAGCCGAGGTCACTGATCGGATAAAGGTCAATACAGGCTCAAAAAGAATGGGCAGGAAGGGAGTCGAACCCTTACGGGCGCAATGCCCAGCGGCTTTTGAGGCCGCCGCGTCTGCCTGTTCCGCCACCTGCCCTCTGTCCGATGAAACTATATTATCCTTTGTAACTTGAGAAGAATCAATACCGGCATCCGGCAATCAACATCTGGAGGGGCGACCCGCCAGGTCGCCCCTACGTCACTCACACCTTTATCTTATCCTTTATCATCTCTCGATTGCTGACATTCTTTTCGATAAACTCAATGATTTTACCGGCAATATTAATGCCTGTAGCCTTTTCGATTCCCTCAAGACCCGGAGACGAATTTACTTCCATTATGAGCGGTCCGCGGCCTGACTGGAGCATGTCAACGCCTGCAATGTTAAGCCCCAGAACCTTCGCGGAATTGATTGCAGTTGATTCCTCTTCTTTGCTCAGTTGAATCGGAATCGCAGTGCCGCCCCTATGTATATTGGAGCGAAACTCGCCCTTTGCGCCCTGCCTTTTCATCGCGCCTATTACCTCGCCGCCCATAACAAAGGCTCGAATATCCGCCGCCTTTGCTTCTTTTATATACTCCTGAATGAGCATGTTCGCGTCCAGTCCGTAAAATGCCTCTATGACCGACTCGGCGGCTTTTTCTGTTTCCGCGAGAACGACGCCGATTCCCTGAGTTCCCTGCAATAATTTAATGACCAGAGGCGCACCACCCACTTCCGATATAAGATGTTCAATATCCGAAGGGCTTGAAGCAAAGGCCGTTGCGGGAATGCCTATGCTTTCCCTGGAGAGAATTTGCATGGTCCTTAATTTGTCTCGCGACCGGGTAATAGCCTGGGATTCGTTGGCGCAGAATATGCCCATCATCTCAAATTGCCGAACAACGGCAGTGCCGTAGAATGTTCTTGAAGCGCCGATTCGGGGGATTGTGGCATCAATCCCGGTCAATTTCGCACCGTGATAGAATATCTCAGGGTTGCCCCTTTCAATCAAAAAATAACACTGCAAAAAATCAACAACCTCTGCCTCATGACCCCTTTGACGTGCAGCCTCAATCAACCTTTTGGTAGAGTAAAGCTTCTCATTACGAGACAAAACAGCTATTTTCATCCTTTCACCTCCCTAATTTTTGTTTGTAAGATAAATTGGTTTGCGCCACATTTACTAAGAAGCGACTACGCAGTACCTTTCTTCCCAAAAGAACTGGATATTCCATTTTAGACCTGTCTGTTAAAGAAAGCTCTATATCGAATAACTCGCCGAATAATAAAATTTTAGTCTTAATTATATACCTTTCCTCAACCTGTCCAAAGGAGTTCTTAATCCTTCTCCTTCTATAAATCGGCAGGGTGAACTTTTTATTGTTATAAGAGGGGTGCGAGGGATCAAGAAGATTGAATCTAACCCTTTGTTCTCCATCTTTATCAATAACCTTTATACTGTGACAATGAATAGCAGATGTATACGCGCCGGTATCAATTTTAGCGTCAATATCGTATAGACGCAACTGGGGGAAATCAACCCTGTCTTTTCTTCCGATTGTTCTCATAAATTTCTAAACGAAAGCAGAAAATTTCTCGCCGAGTTGCATTTGAAATTTTTTCGCCATTTCTTTAGTCCATTTCGGATTGAGTATGTATTCAAACCCGTGTTTTTGAATAATATCCGAGACCTTCCATGAATAGTTTAGTCCATCGAGCATTACGTAGTCAGTTACAGGATCGAGCAACTTCCCTAGATTTTCCGGGTTTAATGGAAGAAGCGGGGCGATAAAGCAATACGTCTTTATTCCTTCTTGTTTTAATTTTTCTAGCGCCCGAATTCTAGCTGAAATAGGCGTTGCATTAGGCTCAAAGATTTTTCTTATGTCTTCTCTATCGGTTGGAATGCTCAGCCCAACCCGGACGTTTTTAAGCCTTTTAAAAATATCCACGTCCCTGGTTACGAGAGGAGACCTGGTAAGTATAGTTACTTCAAAATCCGCATCAATCAGGCACTCAAGCACGCCCCTTGTGAGTTTAAACCTCGCCTCAACCGGCACATAAGGGTCTGTTACGGAGCTTAGAAACACGCTACCCTTATTTGTCTTCTTTATCTCTTTTTTAATCAACTCTACGGCATTGATTTTTACATCTACGAAATCGCCCCACTTCTCTTTATGTCCAGTGAATTTTTTCATAAAAGAAGCATAGCAGTGAGAGCACCCAAAACTGCATCCTCTATAACAGTTTATTACGTAATCAAATCCCGATATCCCCGTCTTGCTAAGAATTGAACGGGACTCTATGGGCGAAATATTCCATTTCAGCTTTTTCGACTCCAGAGCTTCTATTTCCCCCGGTTCTTTTAAGAATGAAAAATTAAGCTGATTCAGGTTTTCCATAATTTTGAATAATACACTCTTAAATAGAAATCATTAGAAGTGAGCTATCGCCGGCCTAATTGCCATAACAAGTCCCAGAAGAATCAAGAGTCCGCCCACCACCTTAGAAATTACGACACCGTGCTTGCTTATCTTCTCAACAAATATTACAAGTGTGAGAATTCCCATCCATGCAATGTTCATAATCCCTACGACAAAGAGAACCAACATTAATCCCCAGCAACACCCAAGGCAATACGCCCCATGATCCATGCCCATTATGAGCGCGCCTAAGTAGCCCTCCCTCCATCTATGCATGATAAAGTGAAGTGGAGAGCGGCAGTGTTTAAGGCAAACGTTTTTAAGCGGGGTCAGTTGATATAGGCCGGCGGCAATCAAAACCGCTCCGCCTATTAGAGAACCGTATTTATGCAAATTGGGAAAGCTCATAGCAAAGTGCCCAACAATCAAGTCTATGAAATAGGCTAAAACGCCAAAGAATGTTCAGACCAGGAGATACCCCGTAACAAAACACCCACGTGGGAATAAAACCTTTATTCTTGGCTTTTCGGTTTTGATGCAGATTTGAGAAAATAATCACCATTGGCGCTGCGGCAGGAAGCATCATTGCAACCATCATAACAATCCACATACCGAGGAAGAGAGAAGCTTCTACGATTAAAGAAGGTTGTTGTTCCATGCCGGGCATCTGCATAGACATCTGTGAGTTCATACCGTGGGAATAGTAGACCGTTGCCATCCATGCAATTACTGAAAGCAATACCAAAGCGGATATTATAATTTTCTCTTGTCTATTCGATTGAGTACGACTCATGTTAGCCATTACTGGTTTTGACCTACTTCAACCGACGAACTTACGTGCGTGTGAAACCTCAGTTGCTCCAATCAAAGACATTGAGATGGGCATACGAGTTTTCGTGCTGGAAGGTAAGCTTGTCCCCAGCCGTGACGCGGAGAGTAACCGCATTGGCCATTTCGGCCTCCTTATATTCGAATCCATTGGGCAGGACGATCCGTGCCCTGTGCTCTTCGCCCGTCACAGGATTTTTAATTGGCTCAACGTTGCTTTCGAGAAGACCCGGAATCCGCACAGTAGCCGTCCGTAGATCGCGATCCATTTCGATGAAGATCGGCGCAAAGATCGGTTCCGGCCGACTGGAGCAAACCGCTGAGAAGATTTCAAAGAATGCACCACCCATGGTGCCACTCCAAAGCGTAATCAATACCTTGCGCTGCTCAGGCGTGGCCTGCTCATCAATAATTATCTGCATAGTGCCGTTGCCCTCATGTATTGCTCCCGGCCACCAGGCAATCCCGGCGACCCGTGTGCCATCAAGCCGCGTATCGCCGAAGTGTCCCTCTCGGATCTGCCAGGTAGCCACGCCCTCACAACGGCCATGGGTAGGAAGGGCATTAAACTGACAGGGACAGCCCCACGAGCAGTTGCAATTTGCTATCTCCTCGCCCGCTATGCGCCATTTTGTCTTCTTTGGTGCACTCATGATTCTTTCTTCTCTCCTAAATTTTTCCTTTCGGTAAAACCCCCAGTATTAAACTTCATCCAATTTTAGGTGTCAAGCATTTGCATGATGAGAACACAATTTATCTTATGTTTAAAAAAATGTACCGAGCTATGGAAAGAACTCCTAAGAGATATATAAGCCATGAAACGGTTTTCCCTTTTCCAGAAAGGAGCTTCAAGAGGGGATAGGATATAAACCCAAAGCAAAGACCATCGGCAATGCTGAAGGTAAACGGTATCCCGATAAGTGTAAGAAAAGCAGGAATTCCCTCTGTAAAATCATCCCATTTCACATTCTTAACCGCTTGAATCATTAAGCTCCCTACGATAACGAGTGCCGGAGCGGTAAGGGGATAGATAAAGGCACCATGAGAGACCTCGTAACCGCCTCCTATCATCTTCACAAGTGGATAGAACGGAATAGAGAATAGAAAAAGGATTGCAATAATCACGGCAACAAATCCCGTCCTTCCACCTTGAGAGACACCAGTTGTGCTCTCAATATAAGCAGTAACGGTCGAGGTGCCTAATACCAATTCTCTAGGTTGATAGTGCATTGACTGCTTCCATGAAATACGAATATCCAGTTAATGAAGCTATGGCTGAACAAGTATATTGTTTCAATATTTCAGCCACTGTTCCCTTTAA
>JBLNAE010000406.1:0-3524 GCA_050259195.1 Ignavibacteriales bacterium | reverse complement strand
TAGAAGATAAATAATTAGGACTCACCATAAGTTTTTAATTATTCTGAACACAGCGGGGAATCTCAGAACCTTTCAAAGCCCCCCTATGCTCAGGGTGATGAACAATATACACATTCTCTACTCATTTATGGGATAATCTCTAGTATTCTATCTTCGTTCAAGACCTTCGTTCAAGACAGCCCATAATTCACGAAGTTATAAATCAATTTTATGAATCAGCAAGAAAAATGTGGTAAAGTTTTATTGTTCCTAAGTGTGAGCGGGGGAATTACGAAGGTTGAGATTGAGTAAGCAAATTACCCTTGGATACGCAGTAATGTTCTTCCTTATACTTGTTATAAGCGGACTTTCTTTATACAGCATCTACAGACTAGATAAAGTTACATCGAATATAGAAGGACGATTCACCACATTATCAAACCTTCTCTCAAAGAAAGAAAGAACACCAGAACCTTTGAGATTTGAAGATAAGATGATAGCTGAAATCAGGAAAATCACGAATGATCAGGTAAAATACGCATACATAAACGTCTTTACCGTAGGACTAATAGCCCTTTTATTTGGCGGAATACTGACCTTAATGGTTCCCAGAGTAATCACAAAACCCATTTCTCGTCTGGTCAATGCTACAAAGTGGGTCGCTTCAGGAGATTATTCATACAGAATAAAAAACCCAAGCGGAGGTGCAGAGGAGATTTCAAGTCTAATTGGAGCTTTTAATGACATGCTTGAGAATATAGAGTGCCGCGGGGAGGAGAATGCAAAACTCCTTGAAGAGACAAGAGCCCTTAATCAAACGCTTGAGGCAAGGGTTGAGGAGGCAACGAGAGAGATAAAAGAAAAGCAGGCGCAAATGATAAAGTCCGAGAGGCTTGCCGCTATTGGAGAGCTTGTAGCGGGAATCGTTCATGAAATCAGAAATCCGCTATCAGGAATCGCCGTAGCGCTAGGGCTTATGAAAAATGAAGTCCAGGAGCTGGAGCATAAACAAACTATCGCCGACGTCCTGAAAGAAATAGATAGACTCAACCGCATAATAAAAAACCTTCTCCAATACGCTCAGCTTGCACACCCTCGAAAATTAAATCTGGTCGAGACCGACCCGAATGAAGTCGTGGAGAGGGTGATCGGCTTGATGAATCCCACGGCCCAGGAAAAAGGGATCGAAGTAGAGAAAAAACTCAACCCCACAGAGCCGTTTCGAGTAGACCCTGATCAGATCGAGCAGGTAGTTATGAACCTTATAATCAACGGGATTGATGCAATGAACAGTCATGGGAAACTCACAGTTGAGACTCAAAATGCCGATGGCTACATTTTGATAAAAGTTTCAGATACAGGACATGGTCTCTCTGAAGAAGTTAAAGAAAAAATCTTCCGGCCTTTTTACTCAACCAAACCCAATGGCACGGGGCTCGGTCTTTCCATCTCTCTCGGAATCGTTGAGATGCACGAAGGCAAGATTCTCATTTCCGGCGAAAAAGACAAAGGCTCTACGTTTACCGTTATGATTCCTGTAAATTTGAGGAGTGAATCAGGAATTTAATGTAATTTATCGGACTTAAAGTCGTTTAGTTTCGAGTTTCTAATCCGAAACCTAAACTTACTGCTGATCCCTAAACAGCAGACATCAATTGGAGGGAAAAAAATGGGCGCAACCATACTAATAGTAGACGACGAAAAATTCCTCTGTAGGCAACTAGAGAAGGCCCTTTCTCAAGAAGGATACAACGTAATCTCCGCATTCACCGGAAAAGAAGGGGTTGAACTTGCCAACAAAGAAAGCCCCGCCGTGATTCTTCTTGATCTTAAGCTTCCTGATGCAGACGGCCTTGGAGTTCTCCAGAGCATAGCCGGGCTTGAACCTTATCCGAGCATAATCCTTATGACCGCTCACGGAAACGTGGAGGTGGCAGTATCGGCAATTAAAATGGGCGCCTATGATTTTATTGAAAAGCCCTTCCATATTGATAAATTAAAAATCATGGTGAAAAATGCGTTAGATGCCGCCGAACTTAGAAGGAGTCTCAACCTCGCAAAAAGCAGAGAGCAGGGGAAATACGGGTTTAATGCACTTATAGGAAAGAGCGAGGCCACAAAGGAGGTCGTTCACCTGTTCCAAAAGCTGGTGGACACAGACCCCAAGACGATTCTTATTACGGGAGAGAGCGGGACAGGAAAGGGGCTTGCCGCAAACATTCTTCACTTCAATGGTATAAGAGCAGAAAAACCTTTTATGGAACTCAATTGCGCCGCCATTCCTGAGACGCTTCTTGAAAGCGAGCTTTTCGGTCACGAGGCAGGAGCCTTTACAGACGCAAAAAGGATGAAAAAGGGAATTCTCGAGATTGCAGACGGAGGTACGGTTTTCTTCGATGAAATCGGTGATATGAGCCTTGCACTTCAGGCAAAGCTGGTAAAAGTGATTGAAGAGAGAAATTTCAGAAGAATAGGCGGAATGAAGGACATAAGCGTGGATGTCAGGGTAATTGCCGCAACAAACCAAAATCTCAAGGAACTCGTAAACAAAGGCACATTCCGGGCGGATTTGTATCACCGCTTAAACGTCATAAGCTTTGAGATGCCGCCTCTTAGGAACAGAAAGGATGACATTCCGCTTCTTACGGATTACTTCTTATCGTACTTCAATAGGGAATTTCATAAAAATATAATCATCATACCGGATGAGGTAAGAGAATTATTTTTGAGATACCACTGGCCCGGAAACATACGCGAGCTTAGAGGCACGATTGAAAGAGCGATGCTCCTAAGCGACGGCAAAGAGCTAAACCCCAGATACATTCAGCTTGAAGAGATTGAAGATAATATGAAGCTTGAGAAATCCGATGACAGAATGGTGCTGAAAATTCCTATAGAAGACGCATCTCTCACAAAGATAGAAGAGAAGGTAATAAAAGAAGCACTAGACCTCAACGACTGGAATCAAACAAAGACCGCCGAGATGCTCGGAATCACAAGAGAGGTTTTAAGATACAGAATGAAAAAGATGGGAATTACCAGGGGTCGTTAGAGAAAATAACGATACATGATACACAATACAAGGTATATACTACACCGTGCATCCTGTATCATGAATCCTGCATTATTTTTACATAAGACATGAAACTCTTACCGATCAAGATTGCCTGTCCCGTTTGCGGCTTTGAGAATATAACTTATACGTGCGAGCCTAAGTGCTGTTTTAATCACATCTGCGATTCCTGTTATTCGACCTTTGAACTCGCTACAGAAATAGTTGGAGGAGATTTGGAAATAAGCAATTTTCAACCGGAAGAAAGAGACCCGCTTGCTCCCACTGTCGCCTGCGCCAGGTGCGAGAGCGTGGATGTGCACGCGCTGGAAGATGGCGATACCCTCTTCTGTACCTCCTGCCATGCTCTTCTGAATCTCGTCCTCGATTCAATAAAGCCCAGATAACCGCGGCAACTTTATCCACCTCTCTTGAAAAATACAATTCTCCATTATTGTAGCTTCTCTCTTTCGCCGGCCAGTCCAGGACGAGA
>JBLNAE010000405.1:0-3501 GCA_050259195.1 Ignavibacteriales bacterium | reverse complement strand
CTATTCTTTAGAAATAGAAATTGTATCTTCTCCCCTATCATAGTCTCTTTACGATGTGAAAGTAGTTGCAGAAATTTGGGTGGAAAGACACTCTTATTCTTGCTCGTATGCTTGCTTTAGACCTGCTACGTCAATTTTCTTCATTTTAAGCATCGCTTTCATAACCCGTTCGGACTTTGCCGGATCGGGATCGCTCATAAGTTCGCCCAGAACCGTGGGGACGATCTGCCAGGAGACACCGAATTTGTCGTAGTCAATCCAACCGCACTGTCCCTCTTTGCCGCCTTCTCCAAGCTTAGCCCAAAAGTAATCAACTTCTTCCTGCGTCTTGCAGTTTACAATAAACGATGTAGCTAGGCTGAATTTAAAGAGCGGGCCGCTGTTTAGTCCGAGGAATTGATTACCGTCAAGCTCAAACTCTATGGTCATAACCATACCTTTGGGTTGTCCGGAAACTTCGGCTCCAGCTTCGCCGTAGCGTGCGATCTTGCCGATTTTCGCGCTGCGGCCGCCTTCAGAGAAAACCTTCACGTAAAAATTAGCCGCTTCTTCGGCTTCCTTATTGAACCATAAACAGGTGGTAATATTTGGCATATAGATATTTGAATGTTATTTTTGAACTTTGCTTTCGTCCATCCAAAAGATTTCCCAAATGTGCCCGTCCGGATCTTCTATGCTGTGGCCGTACATCCACCCCTAATCTTCGGGATCACGATGAATTTTGCCACCTCCCTCAACGGCTTTCTTCACAAACTCGTCCACCTTTGCTCGGCTTGCTGCTGTGAGCGCCACAAGCACTTCAGTGGTTTTGGTGCTGTCGGCAATTTCCTTTTTGGTAAACTGCTTGAATTTATCTTGTGTCAGAATCATCGCGTAGATGTCATCGCTTATCACCACGCACGCGGCTGTCTCATCCGTAAATTGCGGATTGATGGAGAACCCGAGCTTTTTGTAAAACTCGATTGATTTACTCAAATCTTTGACTGGTAAATTAACGAAAATTTTTGTTGGCATATTTTTTATTCTTATTTCGGCCGAACAGTCATATCCGCAGTGGGCTGTAAAATACTCACGCGGTTACCTTCGGTATCAATAAATGATGCGTAGAGTCCTACGCCAGGAATTTCATCTGGTTCTCCGGGTTTCTGCCCGCCAAGTACTTTTCCGCCCGCATCAGTCACTTTTTTCATTGCCTCTCTGATGTCATCAACGGCAATGACCACCGAAGGGCAGTGCGTGTCCTTCGTTTTCTTGAAAAAGCCGCCATTGATCATTCCGGGCTTCTTGGGGAAGCCGTCTTCACCGCGTTCCGATGTGGTGACTACCACATAGTTGCCCATTTCAGGGCCAAGCATTTGTGGCTGCCAACCAAATGCTTTGGCATAGAAGTCCGCCATCCGATTCTTATCTTCGTATGGCATTTCAAAATGTACTACGGGATTCATTTTCTTCATTTTCATATATCTTATTATAACAAATTCCTTCATTTTCAAAAGCTTTTTCTTAGCTCATTAAAATTTGATTAACTCTAATTATCTATTATAGTGGTAGACTTACGAAAATTGTAGTTGCCATATTTTCTCCTAATGAAAGTCCATTGCATGCACGAAGTATCAGCAAGCCGGCGCTGACGCCCAGCTTTTGCCGGTTCCCTTTTCAACTTGGAGAGGCACTCTGAGTTTCTACGCTCCCTCCATCTCCTTTCTTATCAAACCTAAGACCTCGTCAATCTCGCTCTCATGTATTTCAAACAAAAGCTCGTCGTGAACCTGAAGTATCATCCGGGATTTAAACTCCTTTAATTGGTCATGGATTCTGATCATCGCTATCTTTATTATATCGGCGGCTGAACCCTGAATGGGCGTGTTGATAGCGGCGCGCTCTGCAATCCCCTTTGTCGTTCTATCCTTAAATTTAAGCTCTGGAATCGGGCGGCGCCGTCCTAGAAGAGTTACGGCGTACCCTTGTCTTTCAGCATCCAAAACCAGATACTGTAAAGCCATGTCCCTATACTCCCCTCCTTGAAATAGAAATTTGTCTATTTCCTCACTTTCCATGTGATCACAAGCTGTGCAATGGCTGAATGTTAATCTCATTTTTTTAACAGCTTTAAGCTCGTTACAGGATGAAGCTCCCTCCAGTTCCTATGGTTTTTATGTTTCACCCAGACACCTTCAACCTCTACAATACTCTTTAGCCCCATACCATTAAAGATCTCCTGAAACTTAGCCCTGCCATCAGGAACTATCTCGCAATGCAAACCTCCCTTCATCTTCCTTACGTTAATCGGATTTATTAAATATTTATATTCTTCATCGGGCAATACATCAAAGGTCAGGTCCCCATCCCTTGCCCTGTGCTTGAGTATCAGCATCCCTATACATTTTCTAATAGGTTTATCCTTATCCATAATCCTTAACCTAGTAGAGCAGTCAACCCCTTTCAGTATTTCTCTCTGAGGGTCATCTGGATTGGATCTCCAACACTGAGGGTCTTTGACAGTTCTCAAAACTCTTACAACATCACTTTTCAATACAGACAATAGACTCTTTGTCTCATTTCTATTTTCTGACTTATAGTCTAAGTCTTCATCATCTTCATAAGAAGTGGCAACCCATAGTAATGGCAAATATAGAAAAATTATTAGAAAGAATCGTAACTTTCTGTTCATTTCACTCTCTTCGTCTTTAATTAATCCTCCATAAGGTGCTCTAGTGTCCAAATAGTGATCTCACTCTTTTCACCACATCTCAATGATGTTGTCCTTGTCAAAGATTCTGTGGACATCTCCCAAATCTCTTACCAACTCAGCTATACCTCCGACCGCTTTAACCTCTTCTGGCCTGACCTTTTTGCTCAGGTGTAAACCTCATTCTCTCAGTCTTAATCTCGAGCTCAACGTATATCCCTTCCCAACATCCTATGATGTCTAGGATCCCGTGCATACCGAGAGCCCCCGAGTACCTTTTTTGAAACTTGAGTTGGAAACCAGGCTAGATAATCCATAATTGGCTTAGTTAGTTGGGGTTCGTTAATGGATTTTGTCATCCGCATCTATGTAGCACCCCCTAGTGAACAAACTTGTCAATCCTTTGTCCCGCATGCCGCTCTTTGCGGAGCTCCAATATCTTCGTTTTAGTTTCATACCAGTCGTAAAAGCCATCCATATTGCGCAGCAAGTACTCGATGACCTCGATTCGTTCATTGATATCAAGATCATCCGGGATGATGTCCAAGAACTTGAGTTGTTCGTCCGTAATGAATTCGTATAGAGGCATCAAACTCCTGCGCAGCGTTACACTAGCCTCTTCCTGTTTGCTTAATCTTTTTAACGCAATCTCCTCGTTAGGCTTATCTAGCTTCTCTTCTCGCCAGACGAGTTTTGCTACAAGCCCATCTAGTGGTGAGCCTGTCGAACCATCTCTCTTGCGTTTCTCTTTAATATTGCTCATGGCCCCTCCTCAAAAATTAACCGTAATCCTGCTTTTCTCTCCGAATATC
>JBLNAE010000404.1:0-7734 GCA_050259195.1 Ignavibacteriales bacterium | reverse complement strand
TAGCAAAAGCAGTCGCATCGTGTGTAACACTCGGATTTGGCGGCTCGGCGGGACAGGAAGGGCCGATCGCACAGATAGGGGGTGCAGTGGGTAGTTTTGTCGCACAGCTTCTAAAAATCTCTAGGAACAAAATTCGTGTGTTTGTTGCCTGCGGCGTTGCGGCGGGAATAGCAGCAACATTTAACGCTCCAATTGCGGGTGTTCTTTTTGCCGAAGAAATCGCTCTTCTCAGGGATTTTAAGATTGAAAGCTTTGTTCCAATTGTGATTTCATCGGCAATAGGCACCGTTACATCGCGTGCCTTGAGAGGAGATACACCCGTATTTACAGTACCGCTTTACAGGCTGGTAAGTTATAAAGAGCTTTTCTTCTATGCGGCCTTGAGACTTGTTACAGGACTCCTGGCATCGGGATTTATTAAGCTTTTTTATTGGACAAAAGATATTTTTGCCAGATTAGAACTTCCCGTCAGAGTAAAGCCATTTTTAGGAGGGTACATAGTAGGTCTAATAGGAATACTTCTTCCCTATATACTCGGAAACGGTTATGAGCATGTTGAAAAGGCACTGCTTGGTGAACTGTCGCTTTGGATAATAGTGGGATTGATCCTTCTGAAGCCTATTGTGACTTCAATAACGCTCGGTTCAGGATGGCCAGGCGGGATATTTGCACCTTCTATTTTTATAGGAGCAATGTTAGGAAGCGCATTTGGAAAGGTTGTCGGGATTACCTTCCCAGGCACAGTGGGTCTCAGCAGTGCTTATGCAACCGTTGGAATGGGAGCTTTCCTTGCGGCGGTCACTCAAGCTCCGCTTACCTCAATCTTTTTAATATTTGAGATGACACAAACCTATCAAGTGGTAGTCCCGATAATGATTAGCTCAGTTCTTGGAAGTATGATAGCGCAGATCCTAGCAGGTGGTTCACTTGAAAGTATAGAATTTAAGAGAATGGGTATAGATATAGAAGAAAAATTGGAAGCAGGTGATTTAGGTTTAATTCGAGTCGAAGACATAATGACTCACGATATCGAAACCATACCGGAAAATATGACCCTTAGAAAGCTGATAGGGTACATACCGAAAAGTCACTACACAACATTTCCAGTCGTGGACGAAAAGGGATTCCTCAGGGGAATAATCTCAATTCAAGACCTCAGAGAGTGGATATTTGAGGAATCTCTTGAGGATTTGATAGTGGTTAAGGAAGTCGCTACGCTAAATGTAATAACAGTAACCCCGGATGAGACGCTTGACACTGTCCTTAAAAAATGGGCTAAGAAGACTGTAGAGATTCTTCCTGTAGTCGAATCGGGTAATTCAAGAAAGATTGTAGCATTGCTTTCAAGAAGGGATTTAATCACGGCCTACAATAGGGCTGTCTTTGAAAAGCGGCTCAAAGAGAGGGGTTAAGATACCCCTAAGAGTAAAAAACAAAAAGGAGGATTTAAAGATGGCAGATGAAAAAAGGTGGTTTGAGAAACGAGCCCCGGAGATGGCAAAGGGCTGGTGGGACTTTTATAATGCGGTCGAGGGCCAAACCGCTTTAGACAAGAAAACAAAGGCCTTAATCGCAGTTTCCGTTGCCGTTCACGGCCGCTGCCCGCACTGCTCGGAATCGCGCATAAAGAAAGCTATTGCTTTAGGCGTAAGTAAAGAAGAGATTTCGGAGACTATTATGATGACTGCTCTGCTTTCTTCCGGTACGGATATCTTCTGGATTAAAGATACATATGAAAAGTATCTAGGATAACCGCACTCATAATTCTAACCCCTGTACCATTCTAGGTCATCTGAATAAACTGCTGGATCAAAGCAACTAGGGTTTCTGGCGCATCTTCCTGGCAGAAGTGGCCAACATTTTCCAGTTCGACTATGGGTCCCTTGGGAAATAGGGTTCTAAAGTCTGTAATAGCCCTTTCGGGAGGAATGGCTCGATCGCGCATGCCTTCCGCAAGCATAGCGTGTTTCTTTCGCAACTCCTCGACACCGCCTGCTCCTTCCTTGACGTAACCGGCTACCCGTTGTAAGGCAACATCGAGAGGGAATTCGATAGCGCCTTTACATTCCTCTTTGCTTTTGAAGGGTGCAGCGTAGGCCTGGAGCCACGTTTCATCAACAGCCGTCGAGTTTTCAAATCCGAGAATCTTCATGACGCTGAGAACAGTGCTTCCCAGATTACCCATCACCTCATAATATGAACCGTCCTTTAGCCCTTCGGCAACCCATGTAAACCAAGGCGAGGTGTGTAAAAGCGGTAACTTGGGCGCATTTTTTACAAAAGGGCTATAACCAAGAAGCGTATTCATTAAGCAAAATCGTTTGACGCGATTGGAATGGCGAACCGTATAGGCACCACTGATGGGGCCACCCCAGTCTTGGACAACAAAGGTAATGTTCCACAGATCAAGCTCTTCGATGAGCGCTGTTAGGTTTTCCACATGGGTGCGAAGGCTATATTCTTTATTTTGAGGTGTTTCGCTTTTTCCGAAACCCATGTGATCCGGAACGATTACCCTATGTGTCTTTGAAAGTGGCGGGATAAATTTGCGATATAGATACCCCCACGTTGGCTCACCGTGAAGACAGATGATGGGCTCACCCTTCCCTTCATCAAGATAGTGCATACGAAACCCAGCAGCCTCGCAAAAGTGCGGCTTAAAGGGAAAAGTTCCGTTAAAGGTTTCATCAACCGGTATCATGCTAATCTCTAGTCGTATCTATGTTACATTAATCTAAAAAATGCTTTGAAATTCTTATCCAATCTTCTAAGGACATCTTTCAACACTTGAGAATGTATCTCTTTGAACTCTTCTCTGGATTCTTTTATCTCTGGAAGAGAGTTTTGTTGCTCACGATAGCTAATAGAGTATTTAGCTTTCTTCCATGCTTGAATCCTATTATCAAGAGCGGAGTTATAGAGTTCTCTACAAAGATTCAGTGTGGATTCAAGCTTTTGGATATGCTCTTTAGCAGGGAAAAGTCTGTATTTATAGGAAAGTATCACTACAAAAATGTACAGGATTTTGAAGCAAAATCCAAGTTTTCTGTAACAGTTGCGACCATAGAAGCAACTGGATGCCATTGGCTATGGCTACTTCGGTTAAAGGTGTCCAGAAGCTCTTACTCATCGCTTCTGTCTCCAAGTTAAAACTCTGGAGTTTTAGAAAGCTAAAATTCTATAAATACTTAAACGCCTTTTTTCCTATATCGGTTCTATAATGGAGGGATTTGCAATCTATCTTCTGCACAGCCCCGTAGACCAGATCAATTGCATTCGGGATGGTTTTACCAAGGGCAGTAACTCCTAGTACCCTGCCGCCGTTTACTATAAACTTTCCATCTTGAACTACCGTTCCCGAATGAAAAATGACAACTCCTTCCGTACCCTCAACACTTTTGAGTTCCTTAATCTCGAACCCCTTTTTGTAATCACCGGGGTATCCGCGAGACACCATTACAACACAAACCGAGGCCTCAGGTCTCCACTCAATCGTTTTCCCGGAGAGTTTTTCGTCTACAACCGCATTCAGTATCGGAACAATATCCGATTTCATTCTCGTCATAAGCGGCTGCGTTTCGGGATCGCCGAACCTGCAGTTAAACTCTAAAACCTTTGGCTTGCCGTCCTCTATTATAACTCCTGCGTAAAGCACACCTTTATACCTTCGTCCTTCTTCTTTTAGGGCATTCACAGTGGGAATCATTATCCCTTCCATAATTCTCTTATGAACCTCAAGGGTTACTACAGGCGCTGGAGAATATGCACCCATCCCTCCTGTATTTGGGCCCTGATCGTCATCTAGGAGCGGCTTATGGTCTTGAGAGGATTCAAGAGGCAGCACCGTCTCGCCGTCTGTAAAGGCAAGAAAAGATGCTTCTTCACCCTTAAGGAATTCCTCGATTACAACCCTGTCTCCGGCATCTCCAAAAATCTTTCCCTTCATTATCGCATCGAGAGCGTCAATTGCTTCATTCTCAGTCTTGCATATTAAAACACCCTTTCCGCCTGTAAGCCCGTCGGCTTTTACGACAAGCGGAGGCTTTACCTCCTTTACCCATGCTACCGCATCTTCAAATCTATAGAATGTAGAGAAAAAGGCAGTAGGGATTTTATATTTCTTCATAAGATTTTTTGAAAATATCTTGCTGTGTTCAATCTCGGCCGCCGCTTTTGTCGGACCGAAGATTCGGACCCCTTCTTTTTGGAATCTATCTACGATGCCGAGTACAAGAGGAAGCTCAGGCCCCACAACCGTAAGGTCAATCTCTTCGGCTCTTGCAAACCTGAGGAGCCCCTCGATATCCGTAGCCTTTATATCCACGCACTCCGCATGGTTTGAAATTCCTGCGCCTCCCGGGGCGCAATAGACGGCTCTAACAAGGGGACTTTGCTTTATTTTCCAACAAAGCGCGTGCTCTCTTCCCCCACTTCCGATTACCAGAACCCTCATAAGCGTTCACCTCTCAATCCCATTTCTCTACAGAATTGAGGAACAGGTTTGAAACCCGCCCCTACCACTTTATTCATCTCTCTTTTTTTCTCTCGGCTTTCTTTTCCATCCCTCAATTATCACCTGCTTCGCCCTGCCTATCGCCAGAGTTCCCGGAGGAACGTCTCTGGTTATGGTTGAACCTGCTCCTGTCGTGGCTCCCTTTCCAACCCTTACGGGAGCGACAAGCATCGTATCGCTTCCTATAAATACATCATCTTCAATTACGGTTTCATACTTATGAAATCCATCATAGTTGCACGTTATTGTTCCCGCCCCAATGTTTACCCTCTCTCCCAAAACTCCATCGCCTACGTAAGATAGATGAGGAACCTTCGATCCGCGACCAATCTTTGATTTTTTTATCTCTACAAAGTTCCCTATCCTCGCTCCGGCAAGTATCTGGGCATCGAGACGAATGTGCGCAAACGGACCTATTATGACCTTATCCTCAATCACGGCTTTTGTTATGTATGAAGAAAACTTTATCGTAACCTCCTTCCCTATCTCTGAATCTTCAATCCACACAGACGGCCCTATATGAGAGCCATTTCCTATTGTCGTATTTCCATAAATAAACGTGTTTGGATAGATTACGGTATCAGTCCCGATGGAAGCTTGAGGAGAAATGTAGGTAACCTCCGGGTCTACTATTGTCACACCGGAGAGCATAAGCTCTTCATTCGTCCGCCTCCTTATAATCCGCTCAACACTTGCAAGCTCGGCTCTGTTATTTACTCCAAGCACCTCTTCACTGTCAGTAACGAGATGCCCGAGTACCTTTTTTCCGCTTTCTGTGGCAATCCCAACAATGTCAGGAAGGTAATATTCCCCCTGCTCGTTGTTCCTGCCGATTTCCCGAAGCGCCTTCCAGAGGAAACCAGACTCGACGCAATACACACCTGAATTTATCTCCTTTATTTCTTTTTCTTTAGCGGTGGCATCCTCTTCCTCAACCACTCTAGCAACGTCGCCACTTCTACCTCTTATCACCCTTCCATAGCCGCTTGGATTATCGAGAATAGTTGTAAGGAGAGAGAGAGTTCCTCTACTTCTCCTATGGGTCTCAATAAAACCCTTGAGTGTCTCAGTATGAATAAGAGGAAAATCTCCGTTTAGAATAACTACGGTACCACTGAAATCTTTAAGCGCCTCATGCGCGCACATTGCGGCATGTCCTGTGCCGAGTTGTTCTCTCTGGAGAACATACTCAATTTGGTCCGAAGGAAAAGCCTCTTTTACCTTCTCGGCGCCGCGACCTATAACAACGACTATTCTTACTGGGGAAATCTCATTCACCGCATGAAGAACGTAACTCAGCATTGCACATCCCAAGATTGGATGAAGGACTTTCGGAAGTTCGGATTTCATTCTTTTTCCCTTGCCTGCAGCAAGGATGATCACAGAATAATCCATAATTCTTACACCCTCCCGTATTTGTCTTCGAGCCTTACTATGTCTTCAACCTCAGGAGTGGATACCTCAAACACATCGCAATCCTCTATAGCAGTCATCCGATGCTTTGTAAGAGGAGTGATCCTTATGCAGTCGCCAGGCGCAAGCCTTATCGTTTCCCTAGGCTTTTCAACCTCTTCGATTTCCATGAGCATCTGACCTGTGTAAAGGTATATTGTCTCATCTTTCACATTGTGATACTGAAAACTCAGGCTGTGCCCTTTATTAATGTGGAGAATTTTTCCCACGTATCTGTCCGTAAGAGCCCACCAGATTTCGTATCCCCAGGGCTTTGGAACCTTTTTGTTGATACCCATATTATTTTTAGCCTCCTCGCTCATAGATACATTTATAGAACTTTCATCGTAGACTCACTCTTAAGCGCATGGATACAGTTTGCGATGCTGCATCTTCAGAGATCATCAGTGCGTTTTTTAGAATGGAACATCATCATCCGAGCCAAACGGTTGTTCACTCTCAAAATCCTCTGTAAGCTTCTCCTCGACATCAGAAGCCAATGCAGGCTTCTCTCCGGATGGGCCGCCCAGCATCTGCATATTCTGCGCAATTATCTCCGTTGTCCATCTCTTCTTTCCCTCTTTATCTTCCCACGAGCGAGTTCTAAGGGTTCCTTCAATATAAACCGTTTTTCCTTTAGACAGATATTCGCCGCATATCTCAGCTAGTCTTCCCCATGCGACGATCCGATGCCATTCCGTGAACTCGTCCCTCTTGCCATCTTTATTCGTACGCACCTCGGTTGTAGCAAGCGTAAAGTTGGCAACCGCCTGTCCGCTCGTCGTATACCTTACCTCCGGGTCGCGTCCTAGATTGCCAATCAGGATTACCTTGTTTACTCCTCTCATCTTTTTCCCCCTCCTGATTTACTTTGTATTCCATTTCCTCGCACATCGTCTATTATCCCCCGATCAATACTGGTGGTTAGGTAAGACGGCTCGGAATATTACCATGAAAATTCTATCATTATGGAGAAAGAAAATCTAGGGATTAGGAGTTGGAGACTAAAGAAGCTGTCATCGCAAGGAGTGATGAAGTAGGAGCGGTTTATGATTTGCCCCTACCGTGTAAGATTCAATAAGAGTTGGAATTATTCACCACCGCTAAAAGAGGTGACCTGCTAGAGAGAGAAACTGGCGAAGAATTCTTGCGGTCATTCCCCAGATTACATAGTTCTGGTAACGGAAGGTAAAATCCTCTAATTTCATTCCATATTTTTCTATGACCTTTATTTCGAGTATTTTTTCATTTCTGAAATCCGAAAGCGGAATCCAGACAAATTCAGCTACCTCCTCATTCGGTTTTACCCGTGTATCCTCCCCGACAAGAGCCAAATATGGGGTGACAATATAGTGGTTGGCCTTTGGATTAACCGGATTCACTTCATCTAATTCCCCAAGAATTCTTCCATTTTTTTTTAAATCAATCCCGGTCTCTTCAAGGGTCTCGCGAATTGCCGTCTCCAGCTTACTCCCATCCCCCTTTTGCATCTTTCCGCCGGGGAATGCCATGTGTCCGGAAAAGAGGTCGCTTACGTATTCTCGCCTCTTGATAAAGAGCATAGAATATTCGCCCCCTTCCTCTCTCAGGATTACCATCACAGATGCAGAGATAAAATCGCCATCTCTACTCACCTTGACGCTCTTTCTTCCCTTTATAATTCTCTCAAGTTCTTCTATCCCATAATGTAGCATTAATTCTTTCTCGATAAGTTAAGAGACAAACAAATTATAGTCGGTTACATAACTTTCTGCAAAGATAATTTGGAT
>JBLNAE010000403.1:0-9050 GCA_050259195.1 Ignavibacteriales bacterium | reverse complement strand
GGATATATTCCGCGCATGATCTTCGCCTGCGCGACTTGGTTTATACCCAGCATTAAAGCCCCTGTGCGCAGTGAGACCGATTTTTCCTTCGCGTAATTAGACACCTTTCTAAATCCATTGTGCATGCGCTTCTGGAGTTCTGCAAAAACAATATCCTTTGACCAGTAGTATTCCTGAAGACCCTGGACCCATTCAAAATATGAAACAATTACCCCACCGGCGTTTGTAAGGATATCGGGAATCAGGGGAATTCCTCTTTCCTCAAGTACATCATCCGCATCCGTTGTTGTGGGTCCGTTTGCCCCCTCTACAACCATCTTGCATCTCAATTGCGGAGCATTTTCTTTTGTGATTACCCTTCCCACCGCTGCAGGAATGAGAATGTCGCAGTCAACTATCAGGAGTTCCGAGTTGGTTATTTTATCGGCTTCTTTAAATTCCTGCACCCGTCCCCTTTGCCTCGGAATCTCAAGCAGTTTTAGAATGGGCAGGCCCGAAGGATTGTAAATCCCACCATACACGTCGCTTATGGCAACAACCCGGCAACCCAGCTCCGAGAGTTTTAGCGCTGTATATGTTCCCACATTGCCGAATCCCTGAATGGCAACCCGCGTTTCTGAAAGCGTTTTTCCAAAGTGTCTCAGAGCATCTTCAATTATATACGCTACTCCGAACCCTGTGGCTTCTTCTCTTCCCAGAGAACCGCCTATAAGAACGGGTTTTCCCGTGACCACTGCGGGAGTCGTGTAGCCTTCGGTCATGCTGTATGTGTCCATCATCCATGCCATGACCTGCGGGTTCGTTCCCATATCAGGAGCGGGAATATCTCTATTAGGGCCGATTATTGGAAGGATTTCAGCCGTGTACCTGCGCGTAAGACGTTCAGTTTCGCCGGGTGATAATCTTGTAGGGTCAACAGCCACGCCCCCTTTTGCGCCGCCAAAGGGGAGTTCCGCAAGACCGCATTTCCAGCTCATCCCCATAGCAAGCGCGGCTACTTCTCCCATATCAACGTCGGGATGGTAACGGATTCCGCCCTTGCACGGCCCAAGTGTCAGGTTGTGCTGTATGCGGTATCCGGTAAAAACCTTAACCTTTCCGCTGTCCATTCGCACGGGAAAATTTACGACAAAGGTGCGCTGAGGAAGCCTGAGCCTTTCCTTTAGCCCATCTTCGAGCGCCAGATTTTCGCAAGCCCTCTCAAACTGCGCGACCGCATTTTCAAATGCGGGTGATTTAAATAGCTCGTCCATTTTTTCTCCTTGAATTTCTCCTTAAATTATACTAATTATACAAACTGATGGTGCAATAACACGTATAGTCATTGCGAGCGTTAGCGAAGCAATCCCCATTGTTTTTAGATTGCTTCGTTGCTATCGCTCCTCGCGATGACGGCTCTTTCATGCACCATTGGAAGTTACAATTGGTATTAGGGTTGCTTAAGTATAAGAGAGATTCTTCCCATTACCAATATTAGGGCAAACTTACACAGTCCCCACGGCGTATTACAGCACAGGTGAGCGCACTTCTATAAGATAGACAATAACGGTAGGGGCACGGCATGAACAGAATAGCAAAGCATCAGTAGATGCGATCCGGCGGGTCGCACCTGTCAAAATCTCAGGTTTTAAGCTCCTGTTTTCTGTGGAACCTTCCAAATATCTTTTTCGCGCCAAAATAAATAACCCCAATAACCCCCACGACGGCAAACACAGGCAGAGCGATAGCCAGAATGGATAGAGTAATTGACCCTCCCGCTTCGACCGTCGCTATAATAGAATTCGCCAAACCCCACGTTGTTGCAGTTGAGGCGAGGCGCGTTACGGTCGTGGCGGTTTGAACCGTACCGGCAACGCCGCCGCCCACTATGATAGCAAGTGCCCATTTAAGAAGCGGGCTCATGTCCGAAACAGACGAGGCCATTACAATCGTGCCCGCGACGATTGCGGCGGGCGTAGCGATTGTATCCAGTAGATTATCAAACCAGGGGATATAGTAACCGGAGATTTCGAGGAACGTAGCCACTCCAAGGGCCGTAAGAGCGGGGTACGTACCGATCCATTCAAAGCCCGGCGCCAGAGTGAGGTGCCCGGCAAGAGACGCGATGCTCATTACAAAAAGGGGCACAAACACCCTAAACCCGCATGCCGCGCTCAGGCCAACCCCAAGACAGATGCCCAATAATGTAGCCATGCTCTCCCTCCTTTTATACATAAACACCGGCTTTGCCCAAAGGTGACAAAATAAGCGATTCGCCAAAAAGTTATAACACAAATCCGAGAAAACCACTGTCTCAGTCTCAAACCTTTTAGGCAAAGCCCCGACTCCATTATTATACGCTCTAGGGCAAGGTTTTCACTACTCTAACGAGTAGGGGCAATGTATATCTCCATCAGCATGTGAACCCTTTTCAAATTATACCGATTTCGTATTGAAATGCTGCATTGATTTTGTAGGGGCGTACTGAGTAGGCCCTCTGCTGGATTAGGGCGAACACATGAATTATTTCGAGCGCAGTGAGGTTTGTGGCATCCCCGACTAGATTGGCGATTGAGAGGGACGGAAGCGACCACGAAAGCGTTACAAGAGCTTTCGGCTGATATATACCATGAGACTCACGGTTTATGGCATCCGGTTGCTCTACTGATGCGACGAATAGGAGCATCAGGTCTGAATAACCCAAGAGACTTCGTGGTTAAGGTGTCCAGTTGCTCTTATTCATCGCAACTGTGGTCTTTAGGAAACCTCATGCTAGAAATAGAAATAATGTTTGCCCCTCCTATCTAGTTACAAGCCCCATAAAAAGCTATACTAAAATACTGAATGCAAATAGTGAATGAAAAGTACTCAAAGCTCATCCTGGAAGAAAAGGCGCTCCTGGAGTTGCTTTCCGCTGAGGTAAGAGCGCTTTCTTATGAAGAGTTTGAGAAGAAGATAAAAGCGGTGCGAGAAAATCTGGAGAACCTCTTCTCAATTGTATTTATAGGGGAGTTCAGCACGGGGAAATCCTCTATAATAAACGCCCTCTTAGGAGAGAGGATTCTTCCTGAAGGGATAACTCCGACAACGGACAGGATAACGATCCTAAGGTACGGTGATGTAAGGGAAGAGTATGAGGAGAATGGAAACCACTACATATCAATTCCCGAAGAGAGATTAAAGGGGGTCTTTATGGTGGATACGCCGGGGACAAACGTCACGCTTGAACAGCACGAGCAGATAACCCACCAGTTTATACCAAAGGCCGACATAGTGTTTTTTGTTATAGGAGTCGAGCGCGCCGTGACGGGAAGCGAGGTAAAGCTCATAAGATTTATAAAAGAAGACTGGCTGAAGAACGTGGTATTTCTCCTGAATAAGATAGACATTGTAGAGAGCGCAGAGGAACTTAAAAACCTTATTGATTACTCGGCTGGAGAACTCGAACGCATCTTTAATATAAAACCTTTTCTTATACCCATCTCCGCAAAACTTGCCTTTCAAGCGAAGGAGTCTGGGCAGTCTAGGGAGGGTTTTCAGGGAACCGCCAGCCCGGAATTATATTCAAAGAGCGGTATTGAAAAGCTCGAAGAATACACGTTCAAGACGCTCGGAGAAGAAGAGCGGGTAAGGATGAAAATAAAAGGCTCTACGGAACTCTCTTTAAGCCTCTGCGCCGACACTCAAAAGACACTAGAGGGGCATCTAAACAAAATATCAGCAGACATGGGGCGGTTGGTGGAGTTTGAGACGAGGTTAGCGGGTATGAAAGAGGAGGTCTTAGAAAACTCCAAACAGTTTACGGAGAAGATAAGGAGCAGGCTCTTAGAATTTAAGACCAGGGGAATAGAATTCATAGATGAACTTATCAGGTTTGAGAACGTAATCAAACTGATTAGAAAAGACAGGGTTGCAAAGGAATTTGAATCCAAGGTTTCCCTTCACACCGTGAAGGAATTAGAAAAAGACCTTGATGCTATGGTCGCCTGGGCTGAGAGGTCGTCAAGAACCCTTATTGATAGCGCCATAGATTTTTACCGTGCGTCAATTCAGCAGGAGCCTGTTAAAGGCAGCACGGGGTTTTCTTACGACAGAACCCGGCTTATAGATACAGTGAGGTCTGAGCTTGAGGCGAAGCGAAAGCAGATTGATCCGGCAACACTCGGAGGCAATCTTGTTGATTCCGCAAGAAGCGCGGTGGCAGGAGTCTTGGGAGTCCAGATAGGCTCTCTTGCAATTGGAGCGGCGGTTGTCTCGGCCTTTTCATCCCTTATAATTGATATTACGGGAATAGTTACGGCTATTGCCATTATGGCAACGGCATTTGTCATACTTCCTAAGAAGAGAAGAGATGCTATGAAGGAATTTGGCACGAAGGTTGACACTCTGATACAGGAGCTTACATCAAGCGTAGGCTCTCAGCTTGAGCGCGACCTGGACAGCATAAAAATGCAGATTCTCGACTCTCTGATTCCCCTCAAGAACTTTTACAAAGCTCAGCAGAAAAAGCTCTTTGAGTCTAAAAAAAGCATAGAAAGGATAGAGGGGAAATTTATGGAGATAAGGAATAGTGTTTCATAGTAATTGTAGGGGCGACCTGGCGGGTCGCCCCTACTTTATCATTTCCCAAACCTTTTTAACCTGATCCCTCGTTTCTTCTAAATCTCCGGAATTGTCAATTACATAAGTTGCGTGTTTTACCTTTTCAGAAATCGGCATCTGGGATTTGATTCGGAGGAGCGCTTCTTCTCGTGAGAGCCCAACCCTTTGGGTGAGCCTACTTGTCTGCGTTTCTTCGTCTGCCGTGACCACTATTAGATCGCTAATGATGGGCTTCATTCCGCCTTTTTCTACGATAAGGGTGGCTTCAACAATTACAATCTCTGCCCCTTCTTTTCTGTGTTTTTCAATGAGTTCTCTTATCTTTTCAATGATTCTCGGATGCGTGATTCGATTTAGCTCTTCTCTTTTTTCCACGTCTCTAAAAACGATCTCTCCGAGTCGGCTTCTGTTAATTGTTCTATCGGGATTGAGAACCCATTCTCCAAACCTCTCGACAATCCCTTCCCACGCCGGCTGCCCCGGCTCTACAACCAATCTCGCAACCTGGTCGGCGTCAATAATACTCGCCCCAAGCTCTCGAAACATATTTGCCACAACGCTCTTTCCACACGCAATGTTTCCTGTAAGCCCAATTACTTTCATCTGAGTATGTTTTAATTTGAGTGCAGTTTCGTTTCGAATGCCCATGCGTTATGGTCAGGATACATAACCATTTTCTCTATACCAGTCAATCGTTCTCCTCAGCGCTTCTTCAAGAGGAGTGAATTCCAATCCCAGCTCTTCCCTTGCTTTTTTGTTTGATCCCGCGGCTCCAATCTCCATCGCTCTTATACCGTCTACGGCAAGCTTGGGCGGTTTTCCCGTGAAGAATGATTTTATCTCTGAGAGGTGCGAAATTATCTTGATTATGGATGGCGATATTCGCCTTTCGGGAAGAGGGACACCCGCGATCTCGCTTATCAATTTGAAAACGTCTCCAATCCTGATGTTCTCTCCGACGAGTATATATCTCTCTCCGGGTTTTCCTTTTTCGGTCGCGAGTATATGACCCTCTATGGTATCGTCAATATAGACAAGAGGAACGACACTGTCTTCAAACAATACAGCCTTGAGCTTGCCGCCGAGAAGCTCTATAATCGTTCTTCCAAACATCTTCAAATCTCCGGGGCCTATCACGACGCCGGGGTTTAAGATTACAAGCGGAAGTCCGTGTTCCTCACGGATCCTGAGCACCTCCTTTTCAGCCAGAAACTTCGACCTTCCGTAGTGGCTCTCAAAATCCCTCTTGTGCTCTGTCTCTTCTGTGGCAATCTCTCCTTTAGGCTGCCTTATTGCGGCAAGACTGCTTGTGTAGATTACCTTTTTTACATTTTCTTTTAGCGCCTCCAACAAGATATTCTTGGTGCCCTCAACATTGATTTTATAGTACATGCTTTTATCGGGCAGCCACCATCGGGCGACATTTCCAAGGTGATAAAAAACATCGCAATCTTTCATAACTCCTTGCAGAGACGCTTTGTCCGTGGTGTCTCCTGTAACGGTTTCAACTCCCAGTTTCTTCAGCTCATCCGCTTTGTTCAAATCCCTGACAAGGGCCTTGACGCTTACGCCATCTCGAATGAGCCTTTTTACTAAATGACCACCGACAAATCCTGTTCCTCCTGTTACAAATGCCTTCATAGTTCACCTTTTTGAATTTTAATTTTAAATTTACCCATTTTGCCAACGGGTAGTACATTCAAAAACGGCTGTCATCGTGAACACATTCGTCTTGCTCAGTGTAAACTCCGTGAAGCAATCCCTATTTATTTTACAGATTATTATACGGTATAGAAACTCTAACTTATTTTTAATTTACTGGTTAGCTAATGGCTGGAATGAACTTATAGCCTTGACATAAGCGGGAATCAGTTTCAAGCTAAGCTCGGTAAAATTTTAGAAGACCAACCGGATACTCCGCAAAAATAGAAAAGGTTCCCGGTTTACATCTTTCTTTCAACTGAGGCCTGGTTCCCATTTATTCGACTTTTGAGCAGCGAGTATACGCGTTCAAATTCCTGACGCGGAATTATACCCTTATCAAAGAGCACGCCCACTAAAGTCCATGTGAAGCTCTTTTCATCAATTTCGGCTCCGCTCTGTTTAAGAATTACCACTATAGCGTCTATCGCTTCTTGGACGGAGTAATCTCCGTACTCATCCCTGAAATTCATCTCCACACCTCCCTTTATTTTCCCTCTCCCATATGCCGACCATTCCTGCTAGACGGCAGTGCTGTTTGGCTACTACAATCTCCAAGTACCGTTAGGTAACCTGTTTTTCGTATCAATCCTTAGGTTCCTATGTGCCCCATGTGGTTTATATAACTTATTTGCTTTCTCGTCAAGACCTTTCTATATAATGTTTGATTATTATTGGATAATAATCAATTGGGCTTTGGTTGGGTTCTTCGCTAAGAATAATTTTAATTTAGAGGGAAAAACAGGACTTTAGTTTTAATTCAGGATCAGACTTTATATATCTATAATTTGCTTTTGTATGAAACGCTTACAGCCTTCTAATCAAGTGCCAGCTCGACTCTTTTTAATTTTTCCTATCTCGTCAAATAGTGATTCTAATTTTTCTAGACCTATTTCAAATTCTTCTGAAATTCTTCTACGCTCGCTTGCAGGTAATTCAACCCCTGTCTGAGATTCTCTTAAATCAATCTCAGGCGTTCTGGGTTCGCGTTTTATTACAAGCTGTGCAACGTCCCATCGGGAGTAATGGCCAAGCGAATCAAACACGGCTTTTACGGCCTTGATTTGATTGGCGTAGCACTCGGCATAAAGAATTGCGTCCTTCTCAAAATTAGGCTCAACCAGATACCTTCCAGCTGGGTTCACAATTGCGCTTCCGCCCAGCGCCCAGTCGTAATTTATGTGATTGCCATCCCTTATATATTGCCATCTCTCAGGAAAGTCTTCAGGTGTCAAAAAGCCGCATGCGCTGAGGACAAATGCTCCTGCCTCGAATGCATGCACCCTTATCAATGATTGAAGAAGCGCGCCTCCGCCTCCGGGGCTTGTATCGGCATCGAGAAGCTTGGTTTCTCCTCTCTTCCAGTTCCCAGGCCAGACTGCGATGTGAAACTCTTCTCCTCTATGAATCATTGCGGCCCTTACAAGGGTCATGTGATTCTCCCAGCATATAAGTCCCCCAATTCGACCGATGTCCGTATCGAACACCTTGACATCGCTCCCGTCGCCCTGACCCCAGTAGACCCTCTCAGTGTATGTAGGCATGAGTTTTCTGTGCCTTCCCATAACCTTTCCGTCCTTTCCTATGAAAAGAAGGGTGTTGTAAACCGTACAGCTTCCCTGACGGTTATCCAATTCATTGCAACCTATTACCACATAAGCCCCGGCCTCTTTTGCCGCTTGCCCTAAAATTTCAGTATCCTCGCCTGGAATCACAACGGAGTTATCCTGAAGCGCAATCATATAATCCGTCCACTCATGAGGGTTCGTTTCGTATCCGACTGTATAGTAGGCAGGATATGTAGGAATAAAAGCCTCTGAGAAGGCAATGAGTTCGGCCCTGTTTCTTCCCGCCTCTTTTATTAACTTGCACGCCTTTTCTATAGTCCTTTCTTTATCCATAAACACGGGCGCGGCCTGCACAACTGCCACCTTTACCTTTTCCCTACCGCCTAGGATTTTTTTTGTCATATGCGTCCTCTAACTTTGAACGGTTACTGTATAGCTAGTCTATATTATGCTAGAACTTAGAAAAAAGAAAAATTAATGATATTAGAATTGCGGCTTCACAAGGGTTTGTTCAAACCTGTTAAACCTCTTAGAAACCGCTAGACCTTTTTAATTCTTTCTTTGCTTAGAATCTTCAACCAAGCTCTTTTAAGGATTAATAATGCCTCCGCCGCCGGTTTGACCCGCTGGTCGTGGCTGCTGGGCGCGGGAGAGCTTGGCTTCGATTAGAGCAAAAAGACGGTTTTTAAGCTCTTCATCATAGGCGCAGACACCCGGAATTATGTATCCCAGAAGGGCAATCTGAAGAAAAAACTCAACATTGGCGCGGATAAATTCATCTGGATATTGAGTGCCGTAAACGCGAGAAATATTGGCATAAATCGCCTCTCCAAGCTCGCCTACCGCTTCCACAACGCTTTTAGTTCCCCCGGATTGCTGATTCGCCGCAACCCCCATGTTAAAAGCCATTAATACCGAACTCATCATTGCGCTTGGTTGCTGCTGTTGACCTTGCTGACCTTCCATGTTTCACCTCCTCTATGGATGATTTATTTTAACAGTTAAATGGAGAGATATTCAAGTTAGATTTTGCTATCTTGCATTATATGCAGAGCCAGTCCTCAATGCCTGCCCTTGTGCAACAAACATAATTGGGGCAACCGCATCGGTAAAAACATTTGATTTATGTCTCGATTAAGTGTAAAAAATATCTTTATCAACGCGAGGAGGAAGAAAGATGGCTACGGTTCACGGCGGATG
>JBLNAE010000402.1:0-15721 GCA_050259195.1 Ignavibacteriales bacterium | reverse complement strand
AGAACTCGCGGCGGCTGCAAGCAAATCCAAGAAACGTCGTGTTGGTTCCTCGGAGAGTATTTGTTCCGACTGTGACTTCGCTACCTTATTCAAAACCTCCCAGACCTCCTTCCATAGGGTGTCAGCCTCATCCGCGCTGATTGCTTCAGACTCCTCAGCGAATTGAAGGAATGTCTCCCAACCGAGTGCTAGACTCGCTACGATATCAGGTGTCTTATCGTGGACCGCCCCAAATTTTCGTGCCTCGGTTCTCAACTCGCGCTGCCGTGCTGGCAGGATTTTTTTCAACTCCTCTATTTGCGGTGCAAGCCATTGGATGTAACTAGACAGGGACTGGGCAAAAAGACCGTTAGCCGCGTCTTCTTGTAACTTAGTAAGTTTCTCAAGGTCTACGCTTCCCTTCGGTACTTCTACAATCAACATCCGAGAGCGAAGGCTCTGCCCCTGAGGCATATCTTCCCCACTTGCACATATTAGCCCCCTGGGAAAATATTCAGGTTGAAATTTTCCGTCAGGACGCATTCTTCCACGGCCAGCAAGGTTGCCCTGAGCACGAAGAACTCGGTCGGCTTTCTGATGCATCCGCTGTACATCTGAGGTTGTACCACGGGGTACGAAATCATCTATGGTTAATATTGAATCTTTGAGGAGAAACGCTTGCTTTTCCAGCACATTCTCAGTACTACTCCAATTGCCCGGCAGGCTTTTCGCATGGAAGCCATCCCCATAGTGGGCTTGAGCAAGGACTGTTAGCTCAGTTTTCTGAGAACCTGTCTCGCCTACGAGGAAAATAGAGAAATCAACAAAGGCTATTTCTGACAGGGGTGCTCTATATATAGCCGCAATAAGGGGGTACATAATGCTTTTAGGGGCCAGATTCAGAAGATCAAGAGAACCCTTTATACACTTCTTTATATCGACTCCTTTGGGCGGAGGAGGCAGGACGTAATTTTTCATATGTGAATATGCTGGATTGCTAACGGGAAGTTCGACAAGGATTTCTTTACTAAGCCCATCCTCACTGATCCCGCCGCCTCCATGTAGAAAATACCATCTGTTCCAAATTTTTCTCCAGCCGAGATGTCCAAAAACGGTAAGGTGTTCATATTCCCCGCTTAGAATCTGAATGGCAACACGTAAATGATCCTTTGTTCCAAATCCCGCATACACAATAGCCTCTCCGCCCCACTCTGAGGTAACCCAATTCATAGATGAGAAGCGTTCAGCTGCAACTTGGATCTGCGTCAGTTGACGTCCGCTTTTGAGACCATCGATGGTAAAAACTGTTTTTCTCTCTGCACCATCATCCACTGTTTTCGCACCGACGATTCTTGCATCGAAATTGCAAAGAGGAACCGGGATGAAGCCGCCCTGAATGAACTTTCTGCGGTTTATTACGCCATCCCTTACAAAATAAGGATGGTCATCGTCGTCGGCTTCCTCTCCTGAACGCATTTCTTCCTCAAGCACACTGTCATCCCATCCCGCTTCCAGCCTGTCGCGTAAGGCGTGCCAGTTATGCTTCTGGCATGAGCTGTGAAAGCAGCCGAATGAAAGTGCCCCATTTGGAAACTGAATAATCCGTGCCTCTCCGCGGTTATGCTGAGGATCGAATGGACATTCTTCCAACACGTAAACTGTGCCCCCATTTCAGGGCTTCTTTAGCCTTATAAAGAGCCCGTGATCAGCCATCCACGATTCAACATCAAGCGGGCTATGAAACTTACCTGTTTTATTCCCAGGCTCGGACGATTCGGGCAATTTAGCCGCAAGTTGTACCAGCATTTCTTTCGTTACAATCCTATCCATCTCCATTATTCCACCTCCATTATTCGAGCGATTCTGTGGGGGCGCTCTTGTATGTTATCACCTTTGCAGCTCAAGGTTCCGTAGAGTTTCCATACCCTGGCCGCATTAACTACACTTACATCAACCTTTACTTTTTCATCGGAATACAGGAAATCCAGAGCATCTAAACACCGCTTAATTAGATCCCTAGATTCACTATCGTTCGGCAGGTCAATCCGATAAAGCAGGTGTCCGCCATTGCCACTATCACCTAAAATCGGGAGAGCCCAGCCCAACTGTTCCCGAAGGTAGTCCCTAATTTGTACGCTTCTCGTGATAGCCAATTTATGTTCTTCTTCTGTTGATGAAATACCTGCTGGTCGGACCGCATCAACATCTATTGCTAACCACCTGCGGCAGAGAATATCGGCATCTGACGTAGTCCAGTTTGCGTATCGCTCCAGACGATTGTTTGCGCGTGCTAGCAGCTGAGGATTCACGGGATTGAGTGTTATGTAGATCCCTGGCACTTCCCCGCTATACTCCGCTGCTGCCACTATGAGCTTCTCCATGTCATTGAAGTACCCACTGACGGTACCGCGTGTGGTCTTCGGTATTCTCAGCTCCACAACATCGTCTCCCCTATAAAGAAGATTCAATGCTTTTCTCGCTTCCGAAGGCTCAAATTTAATGATGTTGCTTTGATTCATTTCTCAACCCTCCTGGGAATATCCGCTTTAATGAAGGCTATCGCATCCGAAATGCTTTCTGTCACAATGCGAGTCTCACAATTTAGATTATCTCCGAAGCTTATATGCTTGTTGGGAATCAACTCGCTGTTGGGTAATCCCATCCATTTAAAGTTGCTGTCCCTGTCATCGGGGAATTTCCTTTTCCGTATGCTCGTGATTCTCCCACGGTTCCACACGGAGAAAATTATTCGCTTCCAGAAAGCATCATAAATCTCGCCTTCCTTGTCTTTCAGAAGACCTATCCTGAGGGCGAGATCACCCGTCTGATGGAAGGGACGGAGTGCCTTCCTGTTGTTGAATGCGATACCATGATATGTCGCTACCTCCTCAACGCTTATGGAATCTTTGATAAGTTCAAATACATTCACTGTTTGGTCTCCCCCTTAGTCGAGCTTCTGAACCTTTCCTGTAGTTGGCGATCAAGTTCCAGAATGAGGTCACGGATTTGAAAGTACAGATCGTGACCCTCTGGATGCACTTCCGATGGTCCAATTATCTGAACACTCCTGACCCCCTCTCGATCAATTACAATATGGAGTTCCACTTTTGTCTTCATACTCTTGATAAATCAAATTGCAGTAATGTCTCTCTTATGCTACTCTTTCTGCTAGGAGCATACTTTGTATTTATTAAAGTACTGTTTCCATACTGACTCGTTGGTGTAATTTGATCCACGTATGTGTCTTTTATGGGAGTTAGAGTGGTTGTATCAGTCCATCCCGGGATTGGGTGAAATAGAACCATCGCAAATAGAACCAAAACAGCTTTGGTGATTCTATTACAAATATTGGAAGCTGCTTCTCCCAGTGAGATACAGTAGGAACTCATTTTTATTTCCTTGTGGTCTTTGTGAGCCAACCTCAAGGAGCATCACCCCTACTGTACTTACAAGGAGTGAGCAAGCAAGAATATTATCAGAGAAGAATCTTTTCACTTCATATCCTACTTCGGCAACCCAGCCACCGTAGGTTTAATAACCCTTAGGTCTGTGGCTTTGCGTCCCATCCTTTCGGATGGTTTGCTATTATCGGTTAGGACTTCAAAGACCGAAGGGGAAAGTTTCCTGAAGGTTGAAAAGTTCGTACTTTCTCTTTATAATCTTCCATAAGAGAATTTCCTCCCTGCCAAATTCTTAAGAATTGTCTCGGAAGCAACTCTCTAATTGAGATAGGTCTTAATTGTAAGGGGATGTTCATGATGGGTACTTCTTCTTTCATTTCCTGAGTACAGGTCTTACCCACTTCTTATCGGTATTTAATGCTCCGCACAGGTGCTTATATATCACGGTCCGGGCTGGGCAACTATATACCTTTTCCTAAACTCCAATCCCCAATAGGTGTTATTATTAATCGCATGCTTCTACAAATATACATATCTTTTTTTGACCTCTAGTCCTACAAAGGTGTGATTGTTAAGCCCGTGATAAGAAAAAATTTTTCTCCCGACTGATTATTTCCATTTTGTGTTATTCTATCTTCGTGATACTTGGGTAATTGCATATTTCTCACTTTCGTTGCTACCCAGCTCGCCAACAGGACTGGGACTACACTGATGTGTATTAACAGATTAAAAAGGATCATCAATCGAGGTGAAGTTGATGATTAAGAAAGCTTTAGGTCTTAAGTACGGAAGAGTAAGAGATAGAATTGTTTAAAACCCTCAAAGGAGAACAATGAATTTGGAGAATCTTAACCGTAATATTGAGGAGACTTGGAAATACCATAACGCGACTAAACATTCTTATATGAGCGTTCGTACTAATCCGCATTATCTCGACTGGGAAAATCTACCGTCTTCATACAAGATTTATCCAGATGCGGAATCAATTTCGCTGCCTGGAAATTTTCCTGAGTTAAAGACGCCTATGATTGAAGCCATCTCAACTGTGGTAGAAGGTTCACACACAGAATCAATACCGAGTCTCGCGGATTTAGCAAATATACTTTTTCACTCCGCCGGAGTTATACGAAAGAGGACATTCCCCTATGGGGTCAAGATTGATTTTCGCGCCGCAGCCTGCGCGGGCGCCCTGTACCCGATTGAGATTTATGTTGTGTGCAGGGATTTGCCGGATTTAGAAGCTGGGGTTTATCATTTCAGCCCCCGTGATTTTACACTAAAGGAGCTTAGGAAAGGCGACTGGCGCGGCGTCCTTTTAAACGCTTCAGGCAATGAGAAATCCATTGGCGAGGCTCCCATTATTCTGGTTTATACGGCGATTACTTGGCGGAGTTCGTGGAAGTATCAATCCCGCTCATACCGTTATCATTTCTGGGATGCAGGAACCATAATCGCAAATACGCTTGCCATCTCCGCCGCACCCGGTATGCCAACAAAAATCATCGCGGGCTTTATAGATAGAGAAGTGAATAATCTCCTTGGGATTGATGGGGAGAACGAACTGAGCCTATGCCTAGCCCCTCTTGGAAAGAGCACGGCTCCGTCTCCTACGCCGCCTGATAAAATGCTCGCGCTTGATGTTAAATCTCTTCCCCTTTCAGAAGAAGAGGTTGATTATCCCCTGATCCCAAGAATGCATTCAGCTTCGTCGCTCCAAACGGAAGAAGAGGTTATAAATTGGCGCGGCAAAACTCCTCTTTCTGAAACTCCTAAGCCCCAGGGAAGGCTCTTCTATTTAAAAGAGATTGCCCCGGAGGAAGTGCCGCATGATACCGCCCGGGAGGTTATTCTACGCAGGGGTTCGACGAGAATGTTTTCTCATCGCTCAATGACCTTTTCACAACTATCAATGATACTTTCCCGTGCAACGCGGGGCATTCCCGCCGACTTTTTAGAACCTGTGGGAGCGAGTCTGAATGATATGTATGTTATAACCAACGCAGTTGATGAGATTCCATCAGGCTCATACTTTTTTCATCGAGAGGAAAAAGCACTTGAGCTTATTAAAGAAGGCTCGTTCCGTCAGGCGGCCGGTTATCTCACCCTTGAGCAATTTCTTGGACGAGACTCGAGCGCGGTTGTGTTTTTTATGTCGGACTTACACCGCGCACTTGAGCGGTTCGGCAATCGCGGTTACCGCGCCGTTCAGCTTGAATCGGGAATTATAGGAGGGAAGCTCTATCTCGGCGCTTATGCACTAAATCTTGGCGCGACGGGACTTACATTTTATGACGATGACGTTACAGAATTTTTCTCTCCGCACGCTAAGGGTAAGAGTGCAATATTTGTCGTTGCCTTGGGAGTCCCGGCACGTAGAGAGGAGCATTAGTTTCCCGCATCTCTTCTAGTTTCTCACTGTGCCGTCCATCCCTCGTCAATGGGTATTGCAGCCCGAGTCGCTTGCGAGCTATACGGCAAGGTCTGCGACCTCTTCGGGTTCAAGCATCCTTTTCATAGGGGCTTCGGCGAGAATTACCTTTTCAATTACCTCTTCCCTTGGAATTCCATGAGCCTTTGCCTGGTCGTCAATCTGTTTTTCGACAAGCGGCGTGCGGACGAATGTTGGACATATTGCGTTTGCCGTTATACCATACGCCGCCATCTCAAGCGCCGTCACTTTTGTAAGCCCTATTATACCGTGCTTTGCAGAAACATAAGCCGATTTAAACTGCACACCTATTAATCCATGAATCGAGGACATATTTATGATTCTTCCGCCTTTTTGTCCAATCATATAGGGCAGTGCGTATTTTGTGCAGAGAAAGGTTCCCGTGAGCATCACGCCGATTAACAAATCCCATTTATCCTCTGGGAAATCGGTTATTGGAGATACGTGCTGAATCCCGGCGTTATTTACCAGAATATCAATCCGACCAAACTTCTTTACGGTTTCGTCTACAAGCCTTTTGCAATCATCGCGCTTTGAGATGTTCGTCTTTACAAAAAGGGCGACTCTGCCCAGTTTTTGAATTCCATCTGCCACCCTCATTCCACCTTCTTCATCCAGGTCGGCTATTGCTACGTTGGCTCCTTCTTTGGCAAATGCCTCTGCAATGGCAAGGCCGATGCCGCTCGCTCCACCCGTTACTATGCTGACTTTTCCGTTTAGCTTCATCTTTGGGTTCTCCTTTATAAGTTTGCAAATCATAGGGGTATTATAACTGTGGATCGTGATTCGTGAATTGAGATTCAGTATCAGTCCCGCTTTCTATCCTCGTCATTACGAGATGCATTCGAGGGCCGCTCCTGCTCCTCCGTAATCCTCTCACCTCCCACTTGAATCAGACGGAGAACAGTCACGAGAAGTAAACCGCCGACCATATTAGCCAATGTGGCCAATGCGGCTATCCGTGCCCAATCGGCGTACCCGAAAGATGCACCGCTGTGCAGGGCTGCAAATATCTCTAGAGACACAATGATAACGTGATTCAATGGGGTGGCGGCCAGTAGGAAAGCAACTGAAATCGCTGCTACAATCTTACCGAATTCCGTCTTGCTACCCCGCTCCATCCAGGTCATTAATGTGATGGCCGCCCCACCGATTACACCCAGAGTGAACGCCTTAGGTATGCTCAAATCCAGATGGAATTGCGCGCTCTCAATGGCCGCCTCGCACAATCTAGGGATGGTATTAATAATGAGCTATGTGAAGACCCAACCGCCGATGAGATTCATAATGGCGGTGCCGGCCCATAGCCTCAAAAGTGCCAGCAACCCGGACCTGCGTGCCACAACCGCAATAACAGAGATAAGAAAATTCTCAGTGAACAACTCGCTCTGGGCCAGAGTCAATGCGATGAAACCGACAGAGAATCCGAGGGCGCTGAGCAATTTTGAGCCGGTAGCTTCCTCAATAACCAATAGGGCCAGCACGCCAAGACTGACATCAATACCGCCCACCAAGCCGGTTGCAAACAGGTTGGACCAACTCCTCTCAAGTCGGACGTGTCCCTCTTCAACCGATTTGTGGAAAGCCGACATAATGTGGGAGTCACGGGTCGTTTGCTCCGCTTCTCGCTTAATCTCTGAGGAATTAGGCATTTCGCACTTCCCTTCTCCCGACAAAATTCAAAATTTCTGTTCGGTTTGAAGAATTGGATTAAAGGGATTCTCTTTAAAAAGCTCGGTTTTCTTTGCTGCTTTAAGCTGAATCTTTCTCGGCAGATTTTGAAACAGCCGCTCGAATGTAGCTGTGGTCAAAATCTCAATCATTCATTTTTCGTGATTAGTTCATAGAGGGAGTTATGTTTGGTGACTCTACCGGCACGATGGTCTTTCTCTGATTCGTCCAATAAATCTAAAAACTCCTGGCGGTAGAGTGCCGCCGCATCACAAAATGCCTCTAGGGTATCTCTTCTGATTTTAAGATAGATGTAATCGGCATCTTGTTTGATTTTTTTAGCTAACACTTTTGTCCTCATAGCACAGTTATGATAAGGCTCACTGTTTCGCCTGTCAAACTCAGGTGTGGGTCAGATAGCCACTCATGTTTTTCTCCTCCGCCATTGCTAGAACTCCTTGAGGTATCCGTTATATAAAAGGCTTGTAAAAAGGTGGTTCATTGAGGCAGTATCTTAGGAGCCGTAATCTTTTGCCATCCTCCCTCATTCAGGGTTTTTAGGAACTCTACTAAATCTCTTTTCTCTTCATCAGTCAGGTTAAGCGGTTTCATCTCTTTATCCAGGTTCGGGTTTTTTATCCCGCCCTTGTCGTAGAATTCGACCACTTCCTCAAGGGTCTTGAGACTCCCGTCGTGCATGTAAGGGCCTGTACGGGCTATTTCTCTCAGTGTAGGCGTTTTAAACGCGCCCCTATCCTCTTCTTTCTTTGTGATCTCGTATCTTCCTAAATCCGGATTTGGCTTGTCCATTTCTGCGCCGGTGTTGTGGAACTTTTCATCTGTGAAATTAAAACCGGCATGACACTCACTGCACCTGCCCTTATCGCGGAATATATCAAGCCCTCTTTTCGCCGACTCGGAGACGGCTTTTTCATCTCCGCCGGATTCAAACTTATCAAATGGAGAATTTCCTGAAACTACAGTTCTTTCAAAGGATGCTATTGCTTCTGCAATGTGTTCAATCGTGAATTCCTCCGTGCCAAAAGCCTTTTTGAACCCCTCTCTATAGCCTTTGATGTTTCTTAGCCTTTTTACTACCTCGTCATAGTCTCTATTTCCCATCTCAATTGGATTTATCATTGGACCCTTTGCCTGCTCTTCAAGCGATGAGGCCCTTCCATCCCAGAATTGAGTTTTGCCGAAGACCCTGTTTATAATTGTTGGCGCGCTCCTTCTGCCGATCTGACCCCTTATTCCAAGCGAGGCTTTTTGCCCGTCTGTAAAAGCGAGTTTAGGGTTGTGACAGGATGCGCAGGAGACAGTTCCATTTGCTGAAAGCCTCGGATCGAAGTAGAGCTTCCCTCCTAGCGCGATTTTCTCTTTTGTAAGCGGGTTGTCTTTGGGAATCTCAATGGCAAATTCATCGAGTCCGAGTGGAAGATCGAGATGATAATCGCTCTTAAGAGATTCCGTTGAAATTACTTTTACGCTTATAAGGCTTGTAAAGATTACAAAGAAAACAAATCCAAGAGCACTTCTTTTCTTCATCTGAATAGGTACAGTTCGGCCTTCTTCCCTAGTATGATTACAGAAATGAGTGTTGTGTCAAGTCCTTTATCCCGGACGTTGAGGGCTTCCAGTACGGTGTTCATTAATTTTTCCAAACTAAGACCTTAATAAAGGTTCTTCAATCTATAAATTCATTCAAATACTGCCCATAGTCGTATATTAATGTATAATGGTAACACGAATTTAATATTTGTATTTTTTAAGTTATAAAATAATTCACATCATTACTTTTCGGAAAACATAGCAATAAAGGACGAGATGGAAAGAGGCAGCACGGCGATACAGGCTCGGGCAGATCGGCGGCACTTGTCGTTCTCTGGCAACGAATGGGCACGATTGGGAGGCTTCTTCGGATTTGTCGGACTTCTACACGTTGCAGGTTGGGGATTGTTTCTCCTTTATGTGCCGCGATACCCGGCAATGGCGGGTCTTGGGGCCCTCGCCTATACATTTGGGCTGCGCCATGCATTCGATGCCGATCACATCTCGGCTATTGACGATACCATGCGATTCCTTCTCCAGAACGGTAAACGGCCATTGGGCGTAGGGTTCTTTTTCTCTCTGGGCCATTCAACAATCGTGTTCGCCTTGGCGGTGGGCCTCGCAGTAGCGGCAAAGGCGGTTCAGTCGGAAATTCCCAAGTTCCAAAATTACGGGGGCATTATCGGCGCCAGTGTGTCTGGTTTATTCCTGTGGCTTATCGGTATCCTCAACCTTGTCGTGCTGATGGACATAATCAAAATGTGGCAGCAAACAAAGAAGGGCAGATACCGAAGGGAGCACCTGGAAGAACTGCTCGCTCAGCGCGGATTCCTCAACCGTATATTCGGCGGAAGATTTCAAAAATTCATAAAACATAGCTGGCAGATGTACCCGCTCGGTCTGCTCTTTGGTTTGGGTTTCGACACGGCCTCAGAGATTGGGCTTCTTGCCATCACCGCCGGTGTGGCAACGGGCAGGATCCCGTTTCTCGCCATTATTTCCTTCCCGATCCTCTTTGCAGCGGGTATGTCAATGATGGATACTGCCGACGGCGTCTTCATGTCAAAGGCTTATAGATGGGCTTTCTCAAACCCATTGCGGAAGATATATTCAACGTTGCAATCACAACTCCAAACAAATTTTCTCATTCGCTTTAAAAATCGGAGTTGAAACGGTAAAATGAGTAGAGCAAAGGCTAAAAATGGGCAAAGACGACTAGAAGACGGCGATTATAAAAAGTGCTGCTTTGCTCCGCAATGATTTAGTATGGTATTTATTTTGTGGAAAAGAAAATAGATGTAGCTGTGCTGAACGCCTATCCGATGCTTTCCTCCAACTCAAACCTATAGATCCGGCTGTAGAGTTTTTAGTTGAAGGATTAGATTTTGATCCTAATGTCGATCCTCTTGAAAATCCATACTTACAACTACTCACTAAACAGCTACTAACGATTAGTCAAAATGGAGCTAGATCGGGTGCTTAAAAGACTGGTAAAATAATTAAGATTCTAAAGGAATGTCGAGCGATACCCGCTGAATTTACCTACCAAAAGGATTTTATCATCGTTTAACTTTAAAAATGCGGGTATAGTATCCTTTGTGGCGTGTTATACTGCAAACTTTTACTTTAGATATTAATGATACACAGAATAAATTCGAATTATCCAATGTTTGAAGCACACAGATGGAAGATTTGCCAGTTATGGTCGTTCCATATACGTAATTCTCTTTTATGCAGAAGTTAATTAACCACAAAAATTCGGGAATCCGCTTTTAGTTTACGCGTTTGGCGCGACCGGTCCACTCGCGTTCGCGCAACACGAATTTCTGAATCTTACCGGTAGACGTTTTAGGTAGATCACAGAACTCAACAGCCTTGGGTGTCTTAAAACCAGGAAGTCGCTCGTGACAGAAGGCAATAATCTCTTCCTCGGCGGTGTTGTATCCAGGCTTGAGTGTGACGAATGCTTTGGGGACTTCGCCCCAGTAGTCGTGGGGTATTGCAACCACGGCACATTCCATAACTGCCGGATGTGCGATAATCACCTTTTCAACTTGGATAGATGAGATGTTTTCGCCGCCGCTAATAATAATATCTTTGGAACGGTCGCAGATTTCAATGTAGCCGTCGGGATGCCAGACTGCGATGTCGCCGCTATGGAACCAGCCGCCGGTAAATGCATTTTCGGTGCCTACCGGATCGTTGTAATACCCTTTCATCACGTTGTTCCCACACATAACAATCTCGCCCGGGGTCTCACCGTCTTTGGGGACGTCGTTGAGCCGCTCGTCAACAACTCGAATGTCGGAGGCGCCGACAGTAATCATAGAGACACCCTGGCGACTCTTAAGGCGAGCCCTTTCATTGCCATCAAACTGATCCCATTGGGGACTCTGCCACTGGCAGATTGAAATCGGCCCATAGACTTCGGTCAAGCCATAGACATGGGTAATGTGCGCGCCGAGACGCTCCATCTGTGCGATAATCGTCGGCGAGGGCGGCGCTCCCGCCGTCGTGATGTGCACTGGATGCGAGAATGGTTTGGCATTGGGGTGGTTTGCGATGCTAATAAGCACGGTCGGCGCCGCGCAAAAGTGCGTGACACGCTCTTCCTCAATAAGTTGCAGTACACGTCCGGGATCGAGTTTGCGTAGACACACGTGAGTTCCACCAGCAGCCGTCACTGCCCACGGGAAGATCCAGCCGTTGCAGTGGAACATCGGCACCGTCCAGAGATAGAGGCTCTCGGGCAACAAATTAGCGTGAAAGATTTCTGCCAGTGCATTGAGATAGGCACCGCGATGGGTATACATGACGCCTTTAGGGCGCCCGGTCGTTCCGCTCGTATAGTTGATTGAGATCGTCGTGTCCTCATCAACGATCGAATGTTCGAGTGGCTCCCCAGATTGAGCGGTCAGCAGTTCTTCGAATTCCGGATCATCCGCGCGTCCCTCACCGATGCGCACGAAGATCGGCTGTGAACCGCCGTCTGTCTGGAGCAATTGCCTCACTTCCTCGGCTAATCGTGCAAAATCCGAATCGTAGATAAAAATCCGCGCTCCGCAATGCCCGACTATGTACGCGATCTCATCGGCCTTCAGGCGCGTGTTGATCGCACAGAGCACACCGCCTGCCAGTGGGACGGCGAAGTGCGCCTCCAATAGGGGGGACGAGTTAGTGCATAGGATGGCAACGCGGTCTCCGGGTGCAAGGCCGAAGCCGAGCAAGGCGCGGGCGTAGCGATGGACACGCTCCCGGAATTGCGGGTACGTCCGGCGCGTCGTGCCATCAACGACGGCGATTTTATCGCGAAAGATGAACGCGCTGCGCTCTAAAAAATCGAGTGGTGTTAATGGCCGAATATGTATCATCTTTGGATCTCCTTTTTGAATGCACAGAATGGAAACTTAATCCTACATTCTTTAAGGGAAAATGAATAAACTCAAATCACCAACCCGTCTCAGCCCGCCCTAACAGCTATATCTCGAAGAGGGAATATACTGCTACTTTTTATTCTTGTTATAAAACTTCTGCAAACGTTCTGTCGTCTCTTTAAAATCACCTACACTAGCGTACCCATAGATTGCCTCTAAATTCAGGGCATCGTCCAAAGAGCGCCCTATAATTTCAAAAATAGTCTTCTTGGCAGAGCGTATGGCCCGTTGACTGTTCTCAAGAATCATCTTAGCGTATGCTTCAGCAGTAGGTAGAAGCTCATCATGGGGAACCACCTTGTTTACAAGCCTAAGCCGATATGCTTCCTCAGCTGATACTTCACGCGCAGTCAAGCAAAGTTCTAAGGCAGTTGCAATGCCAGCGATAGCTACAAGCCGAACGATTCCCCCATCAGCGTGGTGGAATCCCCGCCTTGGTTCGAAGGAGCCTAGTATCGCTTTTTCCGAAGCAATGCGAATATCGCAGGCAAGAGCGAGTTCAAGTCCTCCTGCGAGTGCATAACCATTCACGGCAGCAATAATTGGCTTATAGATCTTATGTTGACCGCGAGTTAGGCCACCGGCGATACCCGTAGCTAGATTTTCACATACGTCCAGAGGCGTCCAATTTTCCACTTTGGGCATATATGTTTTGAGGTCTGCACCTGCACAGAAGGCCCTACCAGAGCCTGTAAGAATGGCAATATCAATTCTTTTATCTTGATCGAAATCAGCCCAAACTTCCCAAAGCTCTCTGTTTAACTCATCATCAAGCGCATTCATAGCCTCAGGCCTGTTAAGAGTGATGTAGGCAATACGGTCTCTTTTTTCATAAATTACTTTGGACATGTAAATACCCCCTCTTAATTACTTTAGATATTCCCTCAGCATTTTTCTCATAACGGCAATTCTATCCGAATGTTTTTCTACCGTTAATAAAAATAAAGCTGGAATAATATTCATTTCTTATCTCTCCTTTAAGGATACATACCCGGAGATTTTAAACCTACATCTTCGGGAAAATCAAACATGATGTTCATATTTTGAATAGCTTGACCCAAAGCCTCTTTCCCAAGGTTATCTAGAGCAACAATAGATGTGAATGTATCTCCTTGAAACCCAATCCCTCATATAGAAAGATATGAGGTTTCAGATGTTATAGAGTCGGTCAATTTCAATCTCTTTTAAGTACACCAATATTCATCTTAACTGGCAGACCAGGGCATTCAGGAAGCAAACTCACAAGTCTCTTAGCATCTTCCTCTGTATCAACTGTAGCCACATGTCCGTTATGAAGCATGCAGTGGCAACAATCAGGAGTTGCCTTACCCTCTTTTGACCAATACTCATAGCATTCAGCTATATCGTATTTCACCTCATATTTACCAAAATATGTCTTTACAATTTTTGGACGCATCTATTTAACCTACCTTTGCATAATTTCCTCTATTTTAAAGACCAGCATCCTCTATTATCGTATCCCCCTTATCAGACTTGGCTCTCATTGAAGTTTTACACTTAATTGACTCCCTGGTATTTAATTCTCCCAGCCTCAGAGTATTCTTTTGGCATTCCTTCCGGCTTTCCGTCCCTGTACTTTGCTTCCCATTTTAATACACCATCTTCATAGTAGGTTGCGGTTTTGCCTTCCTTTTTACCGTATCTATAGTTCCATAGTGTCATAAGTGATCCCATTTCATAGTATTCCCGGCTTATCCCTTCCAGTTTATTATTTTTGAAATTCAATTCCATCTGTAATCTTCCACTCTCATAGTAAACTTTGCTTATCCCTTCTAGCGTACTGCCTTTACAATTCAATTCCGCGAGCAACTTTCCGCTCTTGTAATAAATTCTATCTACCCCATATCTTTCACCTCCTGTTTTCTAAGTCTTTTTGCTAGGCTATATATTCCAATAATCTTAATCTCCGTGCCTAACAGAAAAATCTTTCGTTAAAGAAGCACAGCTCAAAAGCAAAAAACTTAAGCTTATTACTCAAAGCTCGACTTCTTATGATTTTCCGTTGGTTAATTTTTATTAGTAATGCAGGATTATAAGGTTTCAGGAAGACATTGGTAAAAAATCCGTTTATATTTCGGATAAGGTCGGTTACCCCGGCTCAACATTCACCATTGTTTTATCCCTCTTCAAGATGATTATAGTTCAAGTTAAAAAGTGAAGTCAAGGAAAATTTTCAGGAGGATTCTCAGTATGACGAAAGCAGCTGTTACTCTTGAAAAATTCTCCTCCTCAATAGGGACAATTGTGAGTAAGTTATGTCCGTCAAAATTCAAGAATCTCGTATTTCGAGGTTATGGTTTGGAAACACTATAGCACAAGGGGTTATGGTGACGGACCCACCCTCTGAAACATCAACTCCAACAACAAGTTGAGAATGCACCCTAATATTCACGATGTTAGGGTTATTGCTCGATCCTTTTCTTGATTTTTCATAGTTTCTTTTCTTACCATTCTTATTTATTCCCCATAACCTTTCCATGCTTTATCGAGCTTTCCCTGCCGAATCATACGTTTGGGCTTTGGCGGGTTAGCTATGAAAGATTCCCCGGGGATCCATTTCTCTTTTGCTTACTTGCTTCACTGCTGCCGTAAATGTCATTATCATCTGCCTTTGTCCCAATTTTTAGCTTCTCGTCACCGGGGAATGCTTTTTGGGGATTTTTGCAATACTTCCTCAACTAACGCTCCAAATCGTGAAAGTGCCTATTTGTTAGGTTGCTTCTTGCGTCTTCTTGCTCCGGCAAGAGATATAACAGCTTTAGAAATTGAGATTAGGTCCTTTCCTATTGGAAGGTTGAGCCATAACTCGCCCCTATTTAGCATTGTATATTACTAATTCCCTAAAGTTTAGTTCTGAATCTGTGAGGCAAGAGACTGACAAAGCGAAATTCAACAGGTTTCCCCCCAGTCTTTGCGATATCAGTGGCCGTGTTCAGGACCGCCAGCCGTGTTACCATGCGATGTCGGTCAAATGGTTTGGGTTCCAAATGTGGAACATTGCATTGTGCCAACTTTGACACATTTTCTTTAGACTCAGTTTGTCGCTCTGGGGCGAGATCGGATTGTACAGCATGCGCTACATTCCCATTAAACCCATTCAGGCCCTCAGTAGTTTGTTTTCCTGTATTCTTGATAAACAGCATAGCAGCAAATAGATGCTTACATGAATCTTTCCAGGTCTTATAGTCTGGACACTCAAATTGCATTTACAGTAT
>JBLNAE010000401.1:0-10274 GCA_050259195.1 Ignavibacteriales bacterium | reverse complement strand
TACTTCGCCATTCCCCCATAAGGAACTGGCCTTGTGTCGCCGAGGGTTTTTACAAGCATATTAATAAATTCCTCAGCATGCTCCCAGCAGAAAAAATAGGTAAGCGTGACCCCACTGCCGGTAGGACCGGAAAGTTTAGAAAGAGAAAACGTTTCATAGTGTCTACTGCATAAATCCTTTTTACACACAGCGCATTCCTTTATCGCCTGCCTTGAGCCGTCGGTAGTACAAGCGCCCTTTTCATCCACGTGGTCACACTGAAAGACCTCGACAGTCACGGTTCTTTTAGCCATTTCCTGCTTATCCCCCTTTTAGTTATATGAGTTCCTCCAATAATGCAAGCAATAGGATTTTCCGGATATTCATTATATTGATTTACTAAACGGGTAGCAAGTAACCTGTAACGTTTATTATCCAATTGAATTTTCAAAGAAGCATTACAACCTTCGTCAAGGGAGGTCTGTCGTCCCCATAAGATATCTGTCGCACTCGCGCGCAGCGCCCCGCCCTTCATTAATAGCCCAGACAACCAGGCTCTGTCCACGACGCATATCGCCTGCGGCAAAGACGCCTTTTACATTCGTAGAAAATTTTCCGTGCTCGGCTTTGGCATTCGAGCGTTCGTCCCTCTCAATCCCAAGCTGACTTAAAAGAGTATCTTCCGGGCCAAGAAATCCCATAGCCAGAAGCACCAACTGTGCAGGCCATACCTTCTCCGTGCCGGGAATTTCCCTGAATGCGGGTCTGCCGTTGTCGCCTTTACGCCACTCAATCTGAACGGTATGAAGTTCTCTAACGTGTCCACGTTTATTCCCGACAAACCTTTTGGTCGTGACGCTATACCTGCGGGGATCGCTTCCGAATATTGCAGCCGCCTCTTCCTGACCGTAGTCAAGACGGTATATTTTCGGCCATTGAGGCCAGGGGTTGTCCAGAGCACGTTCAGTGGGCGAAATTGGCAGGATTTCGAATTGAGATAAGCTCCTGCATACGTGACGCATAGCCGTAGCAACACAGTCTGTGCCCGTATCGCCCCCGCCAATAATAATCACATCCTTGTCCTTAGCGGATATGTATCTGCCGTCCTGATGGTTGCTATCGAGAAGGCTCTTTGTGTTTGCATGGAGAAACTCCATGGCAAAATGAATTCCCTTGAGATTGCGACCCTCTACGGGTAAGTCTCGCGGTTTAGTAGCCCCGCCGCAAAGGACGACCGCATCGAATTCCCTAAGAAGCCTATCGGCAGGATAATCTTTGCCGACTTCGGTATTGGTTACGAACTTGACACCTTCCTTTGCCATAAGGTCAACCCGGCGCTGGACTATTCTCTTATCGAGGTGAGGATTAGGGATGCCGTACATGAGGAGTCCCCCAATGCGGTCGACACGTTCAAATACGGTTACCCAGTGACCGGCTTTGTTGAGCTGAGCCGCGCACGCGAGTCCAGCCGGCCCCGAGCCTACTATGGCAACCCTCTTGTCCGTGCGCCTAGCCGGGGGTTCCGGAACCACCCACCCCTCTTCAAACCCCTTATCAATAATGCTGCACTCTATATTTTTGATCGTGACCGGCGGTTCATTGATTCCCAGAACGCACGCCGCCTCGCATGGAGCAGGGCAAATTCTGCCCGTAAACTCAGGGAAGTTGTTAGTCTTATGGAGACGGTCAAGTGCCTCTCTCCAGAGACCTCTATAGACCAAGTCGTTCCACTCCGGGATAAGATTATTAGTGGGACAGCCCGATGTCATGCCGCCCAGCATAATCCCCGTGTGGCAGAACGGTATGCCGCAATCCATACAGCGCGCTCCCTGCACCCGGAGTTTTTCTTCCGAAAAATGCAAGTGGAACTCATCCCAATCGTGAATCCGCTCGGCCGGCAGACGTTCTGACGGAAGTTCGCGTGTGTGTTCTAAAAATCCCGTAGGTTTACCCATTAATAAATAAGCTCCAATAACCAATATTCAGAGCCAAACAACCACCTCAAATCATTTTGAATGAAATGCACACAGAGCATTAGATATTTTTCCGTAACCTTGCGCTCTGTCAACCGCTTCCCTATTGGGCTTTGCGATTTGGGATTAGAGATATCTCGGATTTTAAGGAAAAATCCTAAATCTTTCGCCTAAGTTCAGCCAACGCCAGTTACAGTCTACGAAGAGAATAAAAAATCACGGCAGAACCAAGCCACAAAATAGGAATTACCGGACAGCAATCTAGTTTCCGCTGATGCGCGCAAGGTCGCGTTTGTTTTCTTCAAATGCGGCCATAATGGCTTCATCGCCGCTCAGACCCGCTTGCTGAACGCGTTCCATTGCCTGAATCATGCGTCTATAGTCCTTGGGCATAACCTTGACAAACCTCGGCACCATATCTTCCCACAACGATAGAATTTCCCACGCCCTCTGACTCTCCGTATTTTTTGCATGTCTGAGAATCATCTCTTTTACTTCTCTAGTCTCTTCTTCATCCTCAAGTCGCTCAATGTAGACCATCTCTTGATTGCATCGGCGATGAAAATCTCCGGCTTCATCCAGAACATAAGCTATGCCTCCCGACATACCGGCTGCAAAGTTCCGTCCGGTCGGACCGAGAACAATTACGCGCCCACCTGTCATGTACTCACAGCCGTGATCGCCCACCGCCTCGACAACGGCATGAACGCCGCTATTCCTCACACAGAATCTTTCACCAGCCATGCCGCGAATGTATGCTTCCCCGGACGTTGCGCCATAGAACGCAACGTTGCCAATAATGATGTTTTCTTCAGGAACGAACGTCGAGCCTCCAGGAGGATAGACAACGATCTTGCCGCCCGAAAGCCCTTTGCCAATATAGTCGTTTGAATCCCCTTCAAGGATAAGCGTAATGCCTCGCGGCACAAACGCCCCGAAACTCTGTCCCGCCGAACCCTGGAAGTGCAGGCGAATGGTGTCATCCGGCAGTCCCTCGGCGCCATATCGTCTTGTGAGTTCGCTTCCTAATATAGTTCCTACCACACGGTTGATATTGCGAATAGGAAGTATGGCCTCAACAGGCTCTCCTCTCTCAAGCGCCGGCTTGCAGAGCTCTAACAGAACCTGGTTATCGAGAGAATTTTCGAGTCCATGATCCTGAGGAATCTGGCAGTATCGCCCCACATCAGGAGAGACATTTGGCTGATAAAGAATATTTGAGAAATCAAGTCCCTTTGCCTTCCAGTGATCTACAGCCTTCTTCATCTCAAGCTTGTCTGTGCGACCAATCATCTCGTTGACTGTGCGGAAGCCAAGCTGCGCCATCAACTCGCGCATCTCCTCGGCGATAAATCGCATAAAATTAACAACGTGATCAGGGTTTCCCCGAAATTTTTTGCGAAGCTCGGGGTTCTGCGTTGCTACGCCTACAGGGCATGTATCAAGATGGCATACACGCATCATGATGCATCCAAGCACAATAAGAGGAGCCGTAGCAAACCCAAACTCCTCTGCACCAAGGAGCGCCGCCATTACGACATCCCGCCCGCTTTTGAGTTGCCCATCGGTCTCTACTACAATGCGGCTACGTAGATTATTGAGGAGCAGTGTTTGATGCGTCTCAGCAAGCCCCAACTCCCACGGCAGACCGGCGTGTTGAATGCTCGTCTGCGGCGATGCGCCCGTTCCACCCTCATAGCCGCTGATCAGAACAACATCGGCGTGCCCCTTTGCCACGCCAGCAGCTATGGTGCCAACACCCACCTCCGATACGAGCTTAACGCTGATTCGGGCTTGGAAATTGGCGTTTTTAAGGTCGTGTATCAATTCAGCCAGGTCTTCAATTGAGTAAATATCGTGGTGCGGAGGAGGCGAAATCAATCCCACGCCCGGAACTGAGTGCCGAACCTTCGCAATCCAGGGATAGACCTTTGCCCCCGGAAGCTGCCCTCCTTCTCCGGGCTTTGCGCCCTGAGCCATCTTAATCTGGAGTTCCTTTGCCATTGTGAGGTAGAGACTTGTGACGCCGAATCTTCCCGACGCGACCTGCTTAATCGCGCTGTTTCTCGAATCTCCATTGAGGTCGAGAACGTATCGCGCCGGGTCCTCTCCGCCTTCGCCCGTATTGCTCTTGCCGCCAATACGATTCATGGCGATTGCCAGACTTTCGTGTGCCTCTTTGCTTATAGAGCCGTAGGACATAGCCCCGGTTTTGAAGCGTCTGACTATTGATTCTACTGGTTCGACCTCTTCAATTGGAATGGGTTCAGAGGCAAATTTGAATTCAAGAAGTCCGCGTATTGTACAGAGCTTTTTAGAGTGGTTGTTCACAAGCTCCGTATATTCTTTGAAAGCCTTGTAGTTGTTGTTTCGGCATGCGTACTGGAGTTTGTGCACCGTTTCAGGATTAAACATGTGATATTCCCCGTCCTGGCGCCACTGATATTTTCCGCCCACATCAAGCGTTCTTCCATTAACTTGACGGTCAGGGAAGGCATGCGTATAGCGCATTCTGACCTCATCGGCAATCACATCAATCCCCACACCTCCTATACGCGAAGAAGTCCACGTGAAATATTTGTCAATCACGCTCTGATTAAGCCCAAGCGCCTCAAATATCTGGGCCCCGCGGTAGCTCTGAATCGTGGAGATGCCCATCTTTGACATTACCTTGACAACCCCTTTCACAACAGCCTTGGTATACCTTTTCACAGCCTCTTTATGGGTTATGCCCGTAAGCAACCCCTGACGGATCATATCGTCCAGGGTCTCATACGCAAGGTACGGATTGACCGCCCCGGCGCCGTATCCGATCAAAAGCGAGAAATGATGCACCTCGCGCGGCTCTCCAGATTCCAGCACCAATCCAACTTTCGTACGCGCGCCTTCGCGAATTAAATAATGATGAAGTCCCGACACTGCCAAAAGCGCAGGTATTGGAGCATTCTCGCGGTCAATCCCTCGGTCAGAAAGGATTATTATGTTCGCTTCTTCAGATATGGCTTGGATTGCCCTTTGGCACAGATCATCCATAGCTTTTTCTAATCCACGACTTCCCTCTGAAACCTTGAAGAGAATCGGGAGCGTTACGGACTTAAAGTCAGGAATATTTATATGGCGGAGCTTTTCGAGTTCTTCATTTGTGAGGATCGGAGTTTTAAGTTTGATCTGACGACAGCTTTCAGGTTCCGGTTTCAGAAGATTTTTCTCCGGACCAATCGTTGTTTCTGTTGCTGTAATAAGTTCTTCGCGTATAGCATCAATAGGAGGGTTTGTAACCTGAGCAAACAACTGCTTGAAATAATTGTAGACAAGCTGAGGCCTGTCAGAGAGCACTGCAATCGGCGTATCGTTGCCCATAGACCCAACCGGATCAACACCGTCTCTCGCCATAGGAATCATAATGATGCGGAGGTCCTCAAACGTATATCCAAACGCCTGCTGACGCTGGATCAGCATCTCATGATTCGGTTTCGAGACAGGGGGGGCTTCAGGCAAGTCTTCGAGCGATACTAAATTTTCATTTAGCCACAGGCGGTAGGGATGCTCAGTCGAAATCCTGAGCTTTAATTCCTCGTCGGCTATGATGCGCTTCTCGTGAGTATCCACCAGAAACATACGCCCTGGCTGGAGGCGCCCCTTGTGGAGCACGCGCTCAGGCGGAACGTCAAGCACCCCAACTTCGGATGCCATTATCACAAGGCCGTCTTTTGTAACATAGTAGCGCGATGGACGCAAACCGTTCCTGTCAAGCACCGCGCCGACTCTTATGCCGTCTGTGAATGCAATCGAAGCAGGACCGTCCCAAGGTTCCATAAGGCAGCCGTGATACTCGTAGAACGCTTTTTTCTCATCGCTCATGCTCTCGTGGTTTGACCACGGCTCCGGAATCATCATCATAACTGCATGGGGCAATGAACGGCCTGAAAGAACCAGAAACTCAAGGCAGTTATCAAACATTGCCGAATCGCTTCCATCAGAATTAATTACGGGTAGAATCTTCTTAATATCGTCTCTAAAGAGGTCAGATGCAAACATTGACTGGCGCGTGTGCATCCAGTTTATGTTTCCACGAAGGGTATTGATCTCTCCGTTGTGTATAAGGTAGCGATACGGATGAGCACGCTCCCAGCTTGGGAATGTGTTTGTGCTAAACCGCGAATGAACGACGGCAAGAGCAGTTTCCATATCAGCATCCATTAGCTCTGGATAAAATTCCGAAACCTGCTCCGCCATGAGCATTCCCTTATAGACAATTGTTTTGTAGGAAAGGCTGGGAATATAAAAATAATTGCCACCTTCTACTCCTGAATAGCGGATGGCATTTTCAGCGCGTTTGCGAATGACGTAGAGCTTGCGCTCAAACGCTATATCATCCGCAATCTTGGAATTGCGTCCGATGAAAACCTGACGCACAAACGGCTGATGTAATTTCGCCGTATTTCCTAAAGAGGTATTATTTGTGGGCACGGTGCGCCATCCAAGAATGCGCTGTCCCTCTCCCTTGATAATCTCCTCAAAACGTCTCTGGCAATCGCGGCGAAGAGCGGGATCAGGAGGCAGAAATACCATCCCGACGCCATACTCTCCGGAAGAAGGAAGAGAGATTTTCAACCCGGCGCACACCTTTTTGAGAAACGCATGAGGAGTCTGTAAGAGAATCCCCGCGCCGTCGCCCGTGTTCGTCTCACAGCCGCATGCGCCGCGATGGTTGAGGTTTACGAGAACGGTGAGGGCCTGGCGCACAATCTCGTTTGACTCTTTTCCTTTGATGTTTACAACAAATCCGATACCGCAGGAATCATGCTCAAATTGCGGATCATAAACACCCTGCTTTGGAGGGAATCCCATTGGCCCCATAGTAACCGCCTCCTCAATTTACATCTCAAACCTTCATTTTAACTATGTTTAGGTAAACAATCAAGAATGAGAAAACGAAAAATGAGAAAAAATTATTATCTTCTATACAGATTTGTTATAGGAAAGCGGCGGTCTTTGCCAAAAGCTCTCACGGTGATTTTTATGCCCGGCGGTGATTGTCTTCGCTTGTACTCGTTTAAATCCACCATCTTTATTACCTGCTTCACCAGATTCTCATCAAATCCTAGAGAGACAAGTTCCTCTACACTTAAATCGTCTTCTACGTAAGCCTTGAGTATTGGATCGAGAATATCATAAGGAGGAATAGAATCCGTATCTTTCTGGTTTGGTTTTAGCTCTGCTGAAGGGGGCTTTTCTAAAACGGTCTTTGGAATGAGGTCCTTCCCCTTCCACCTGTTGTAGAACTCTGCAATGCGATAGACGAGCGTTTTCGGCACGTCTTTTATCACCGCAAACCCCCCGGCCATATCCCCGTAGAGCGTGCAGTACCCAACCCCCATTTCGCTCTTATTCCCGGTGGTAAGCACGAGCCAGCCGAACTTGTTAGAGAGCGCCATAAGTATATTTCCACGAATCCTTGTCTGAATATTTTCTTCAGTTACGTCATGTTCTTCTCCACCGAAAACTTGAGAGAACATATCAAGATAGGCATTAAATGCTTTCTCAATGGGGATGGTAAGGAGTTCAATTCCCAGGCTCTTGGAAAGTTCTTCAGCATCTCTAACACTCCCTTCGGAACTGTATCTCGATGGCATTCTCACTCCGATAACATTCTCCTTTCCCAGAGCTTCAGCAGCAACTGTCGCAACAATGGATGAATCAATCCCGCCGCTTAGACCTATTACAACCTTTTTAAACCCATTTTTCGTAACGTAGTCTCTCGTTCCGAGAACGAGTGCCCGAAACACCTCTTCTTCTACACCCACAAATTCCTCGACTCTAGGCGCAATCTGGGGCCGGGAATTTCTCTCAGATTCCGCCTGAGCGAGCGTGATCAGTTGAGCTTCTTTAGATTCGACCCTGAGCGCATATTTTTCCTTTCTCCTCCTTGGATCGTGAAGACGAGAACGAAAAACCCTATGAGGAGATATATCCGCAATGAGGAGCTCTTCTTTAAATCCAGAGGCGCGGGCTATTACTTTTCCCGTCTCCCCTATTACAGCGCTATGCCCGTCAAATACAAGCTCATCCTGTCCTCCTACAAGGTTGCAGAAAGCTACAACCACCGAATAGTCCGACGCCCTCACAGAAAGCATCTGCTCTCTTGATTTGACCTTTGAGGCATAATATGGGGAAGAGGAAATATTTATAATTATCTGAGCGTCTCCCAAGATCGCCTGCTCCCTTGTCGGATCTCCCGGATACCAGATGTCTTCACAAATGTTTACCCCAAACTTTACATCGCCCAATTTGTAAACGGGAGCACGAGTCCCGGATTGAAAATACCTGTTTTCATCAAAGACGCCGTAGTTCGGAAGGTACCGCTTATGATAGACGTCTACCAAATCCTTGTTGTGTATTATTGCAGCGGCGTTATAAATGTCCTCTTTTTTATCCACAAAGCCAACTATTACGGTGAGTCCATTTGAAGCTTCCCGGATTTTATCGAGAGTTTCTAAGTTATCCTCTATGAAACTCGATTTCAGTAGCAGGTCTTCGGGCGGGTACCCCGTGACGGCAAGTTCGGGAAAGCATAAAATGTCTACACCTAAATTCTTCGCAACCCCTATATATTCGAGAATCTTTTTCAGATTTCCCCTTAGGTCCCCGACACATACATCAATCTGTCCCAGCCCTACCCTGAGAGTATCCATATTTCTATAATATCATACTTACGAAAATTGCACCAAGAAAAATTCAGGATAAAGATGTATTCTGTTTCCTGTATTTCACAATCCGCCCGTAGCCTCGTAGACGATATTCGAGAGGAAGTGGAACATTATATTTCCCCAGAGCGTTCCCGATGTGGCGTACATATAGCCCATAACAATTGATGGGAAAAAAGTAAGAAAGGTTTTTGCACAGCTTGCGCCGCCCAATCCGCCGCCAACGCACCCCGTAACAAAGTGCCCAACGGCAAAGAGCAGACTCACCGCCAGGACTCCTCTTAAATCATTCCCGATTTTCTCCTGAAGGTAGCCACGGAAAAAGACCTCTTCCGGTACGGCAACAAGAAAGAGCTGTAGTATGATAAGCGAATAGGAAACCCTGCCGAGTTGCACAGGCTTGTCCACAATAATCACGTATAAAGAAAGGATAACAACCGATACCGCGCTTCCCAAGAGCACGCCATCGAGGTTTGGTTTAAGCCCGCTTACGTTGCTTTTCATTACAAATGGCGCCGAGAATAGCAAGACTGCAGAGAGCGGGATGACAAAACCGGGAAGAAATCTCCTGAGCGCGGTGATCGCGCATACGACAAACACATATACCCCCAGGGGACCCAGCAACTCAAGCCCTGGTTTATTCTTCGCAATACTCAGTTGATTTCTCATAAACAAATTTCAAGAAGAGAAGGCAAAAATTGCGTTCTAATGAATGAGATTTTAAAAATACACAAGATAGTCAGAGAGGTCAATTCTCCAATTATCTCCACCTGAACCACCTGAACTCATTAATCCATAGAACTCCCCATAGATTCACTAAAATTCCAAGGCAGATAAGTAGCTTGTGATGCCATCTTATCTCATTGCCGATCCCTTTAGCCGTCAGTAAGAGCAAAAATGGATAAAAATCCATTGCGTAGCGATACCCAAACTGAGTCCACCCGGTCCCGTTCTTTGTAAAAAGAACCAAAGCAATCGGAATAATACCAGACCAGCAGGCTAGAGCTACTTTATTTCTTATACCCGCAAATAGGGCGTAAATAAAAGCAGGAGTGGTAATCCAAATAGACATCCCGGCTAAAGAGGGAATAACATAGGGAGACTCTTTGATAAAAACTGGAGGCTTTGCTAGAATAATTGAAAGATGGTAAGGGATATAGGAAAGGCTGAATGGGCCCTTGTTGAGCCAGGGTTCATGGGATGGAGTATCAATACCCGACATGAAGTAAGCAACGTCAAAGGGGCTATGAAACCTCAAAAAATTATATGTAAAATTAAGCAGGACAAATATCCCAACCCCGAAACCCAGTCGGACAAGAGGTTTTAGATTAACCCTTCCTAGAATCGAGCCTCCTTCTGATTTGAGAAGCCACATGTCGGAAAGCATGACGATAAAAAACGGTAGGCTGAGGATTGTAGAGAGCCTAGACCAATAAGAAGCCCCGATCAGAAGTCCGATCAAAAATGGGCGTCGTTTAGTAAATGTCTCATAAATAGCCAGAGTGAGAAAGAGAAAAGAGGCTATATGGGCAAAATACCAGGCTGACCCTACAGAGGCAATATACCAGTGAATCGTGCTGAAACCAAAGAGTAATGTCATCCAGATTTGAATTTC
>JBLNAE010000400.1:0-16803 GCA_050259195.1 Ignavibacteriales bacterium | reverse complement strand
CCTTCCAATTACCCATTGCCATGGAAGGCAAGCATTTTTGTCTCCACCTTTAGCCTGAAATTCGAGTGCCTCACTCTCCTTCCATGTTATTAGGACAAACCTTGTATCTTATAAGTGAATGTAAATTAAATTAAACTTTCGTACAATGGAGGCTTGTGAGGCTTTTGAAAATTGGACGGGATAAAGACCGAGGGCAAACCGAGGCACGAAGCCTGTTGGCAAGAAAGGTCCCCCGTCTGTCAATCTGATAATTTAGTTGAACGGAATCTTAGGCACAAAGCCTGAATTTACAAGGTAAGCATCAGGTTGGTTCAAGGTGGAGTGGCCCAAAGCCAAGAGTCTAGATTAGGAGAAAGGAGGTTAACAAACAAACTGAGTAAAGTACTCTATGTAGGAATAGACGTATCAAAGAAGACGCTTGATATTGCAATTACAGTAGAGGGAAAAGAGATTAAAGCATCTAAGAAGGGAAACAATAACCTTGGTGGATGTCGTCTACTGGAGCAATGGACTAGAACTCAATGTCAAAAGCATGGATGTGAGCGCATACACTATGTCTTGGAATCTACGGGGATTTATAGTGATAGGGTAGTAGAGTATTTACACCAAAGAGAAGATTTAAAGATCAGTGTGATAAACCCATTTCAAGCTAAGTCATGGGGCAAGAGTATAGGGGTAAGAATAAAGACGGATAAAGTAGATTCACAACTGTTAGCTTTATATGCAGCCGCAATAAAGCCTGAACCGACGGCGCAAATGAATAAAGAACTAAAGGCACTCAGGAGTCTTGTTCGTTATCTCGAATACCTAATCAGTCTTCGTGGGCAAGAGATGGGCCATTTAGAGTCAGTTACAAACCCTGTGGTAGCTTCTTCGATAAAGAAAACTATTTCTAGCTATGACAAACGGATAAAGGAGATAGAAAAAGCAATAGAGGATCATATAAAGAAGCATCCCGGATTAAAGGAAAAGACAGAGCTTCTAAAGTCAACCACGGGAATAGGAGATATAACATCAAAAATCCTCCTATGCGAACTCCATTTAGAAGATGGAGGGGTAAGACTATCAGCCAAGGCCCAAAGAGCCCATGCAGGATTGGCACCAGAGCACAGAGTCTCTGGTAGTAGTGTTAGAGGCAAACCGCACATTAGCAGAGTAGGAAATTCACGGCTTCGTAGGTGTTTATACTTCCCTGCCATTGTTGCAATCAAACACAATCCGGTGATAAGTGAATTCTATAACAGACTTAGACAGAGGGGTAAACCCAAGATGGTAGCCTCAGTAGCAGCAATGAGAGAATTACTTGTGATTGCTGTTGGGGTTCTAAATAACCAAACTGCATTTGATGTCAACTGGAGCACACAGAGAAAATATGCATGAAATTGCTTGACAAACAACACGGAATCTTTCTTTTTATAGAAAAGGGAATCGAAATAAAATTTCGCTTGACATTAGGCTCCTGTTTGTAAGAGAATAGCAATAGAAACGCTTTGTGCATAAAATGGAATAAATATTAAGAGCAAAAGAAACAGTGAGGCACGGGATGAATAGGACTTCAAAAACCCCTTTAGCTACCCCTGTTTTATTGGTTTTACTCTTTGTTGCATGTGGCGGTGGGGCAGGTGGTGATTCGACAAGTTCGCCAACAAATCTGGGTAATATGCAGGTAATTCAGCACATTGTTCTTATTGTTAAAGAGAACCGTACATTCGATAATTACTTTGGGACCTTTCCTGCTGCAGACGGCGTCACTAGCGGCACCATCTCAACAGGCCAAGTGAAACCCCTCGGTCACACCCCGGATCGAACACCTCGTGATATATGTCACAGTTGGGAATGCGCCCTCCTGGCAATGGACGGTGGCAAAATGGACAAATTCGACCTAATTGGTGGTGGAAACAAAAACGGTGACTTCATAGCCTACACACAACTCACTGAGCAGGATATTCCAAATTATTTTGCCTATGCACGGAATTTCGTTTTAGCTGACCATATGTTTTCGTCCCTTCATGGCCCCAGTTTCCCAAACCATCTTTACACCGTCGCTGCGGAGTCTGGTGGAGCGATTAATAATCCAAACGCATCAAATGGCTCGTGGGGTTGTGACTCCGATGATACGGCCACCGTGGAGGTGTTGGACGATAGTGGCAATATTACCAACCAATTCCCCTGCTTCGATTTCCAGACCCTTGCGGATAGTCTCGAGGCCGCTCACGTGACATGGAAGTATTACGCTCCTTCGCAGGGGGAAAGTGGTTACATTTGGTCCGCTTTGGACGCTATAAATCACATTCGCAACGGTCCGCTCTGGAGCGAGCATGTTGTGCCGTACACGCAATTTGTCACTGACGCGCAGAATGGGCAACTGCCAGCTGTGAGTTGGCTGGTCACGACTGCTGAACTCAGTGAGCATCCGCCTAACAGCACCTGTCAAGGTGAGAATTGGACAGTGCAGCAACTGAACGCATTGATGCAAGGACCTGATTGGAATACAACGGTGGTCTTCTTAACTTGGGACGATTTTGGTGGATTCTACGACCATGTGCCTCCTCCGAACGTTGATCAATTTGGTTTTGGCCCACGTGTACCCTTGTTAATTATTTCGCCCTTTGCGAAAAAGGGATTCGTCTCCCATACGGTGTACGAATTTTCATCATTCTTGAAATTTGTTGAGGAACGCTATAGCTTACAACCTCTCGGCGATCGTGATGCAAAAGCGAATGATATGCTCGACAGTTTCGATTTTAACCAGCAATCGCTGCCCGCACTGATTTTGCAGCCACACTCATGCCCGTAGTTCTTGACTTATTGCATAAAATTAATTGTATAAAACTACCGACGGTAAGTGACATATGGATTGTATCTAACAATTGGGGCTCTCAACAAAACGATTAAAATGTTTAATTTTAGGACTCAAAAAGCTCTAAATATGACTCCAGTTTCATTAAGAAGGATTAAGCATAAATGGGTTTAAGATCAAAAATGCTGGTTTCGGCTTATAGGTTACTCCCCTTCTCCCTAAGAGGAGACGCCCACCTTGACTATGCCCATCCTGAGCGGGACATCTCCTGCGTTATAAATTTCTATGAGAGAACCCAGATGCTTAAAAACGTCCTCTCCAGCCTATCCGAGCAGGATTTGCCTAAGGAAAGATTCGAGGTAATTCTGATAGAGGATAAAGGAGGGACTAAAGAAGGAAGAGATATTTTGGAAGAGTTTAAATCGAGGCTCAACATTGAGTATTTCGCGCTTCTCGAAAATTACGGCAAAATGGGATATTCGAGAAATGTTGGAATTTCTAAATCGAAAGGGAGATTCATACTGTTGCTTGATGATGACACAGTGATAATACAGAACAATTTCCTATCGAATTTGATTAAAGAGTTTGAAACTTCCGGCGCCGATGCCATCATACCGCATGGCAGCGCAAGCTATTGTGTTCTCGATGGGAAATATGGCTTTCACGACCCCTATTTCCCCTCAAACCGGTGTACGGCGTATAAAAGAGAGGTGCTCAAAGAACTGGGCGGCTTCGTCTCGGAGATCATAGGACAGGAAGACGTTGAGCTTGTAGTGCGGTTTATTGCATCCGGCAAGGAATTCTACAATTCCCAAAGACTTGAGTTCCTGCATCCTCCATTAATTTTAAACAACCTCAATAAAGCAGCGGCCGTCGGCATATCTTTTGCCGGATTAAAAAACAGATATCCACTCATTATATGGATAATTCTCCTTATTAATGGCTCCAGGTACTTGCCGACCCTGCTCTTTCCTATAAGTAAAAAATTACGTATGCAGGGTAAATTCAGCCTGGGTTTCTTGCTCGGAATTCTCTATTCGATAATGGGTAGAAAAATCGAGTATAATTAGAGCACTATTATTAACATAAATCAAAAAAACACAGTTAACTTGCGACAAAGAATAGAGATCTAATTCTATGCAAATAGCCAAGAGGATTTATCTATATAAAGACCTGTTTCGGGTATTTGTCTGGCGAGAATTTACTATAAGATACCGCCAGTCTATCATCGGCGTGCTATGGGCGATAATCCAACCTCTAAGCATGATGGCACTATTTACGTTTATTTTCTCCTATGTCCTTAAATTAAAAGTAGCGGACTATCCCCATACGGTCTTTTTTTATTCAGGGCTTCTGCCCTGGATATTCTTCTCTTCATCATTGAATTACTCGATACCGAGTTTGACAAACCACTACGATCTGATTACGAAAATCTATTTCCCCCGTGAGATTCTGCCCTTATCGGGTATTTCGGTCGCCTTTATAGATTACATAATAGCCTCGCTGATTTTTGTTTTGATTTTGCTCATATATAAAATCCACATTACATGGAATGTGCTCTGGCTCATTCCCCTTTTTGCATTGCTTCTTTTTTTTACGATTGCCGTATCTCTATTACTATCAAGCGTCAACGTATATTATAGAGACGTGAAACTGGCTACGGGGTTTCTTATACAAGCCTGGTTTTTTGCCTCTCCAGTCATGTATTCAATTGATCAACTCAACATCACGTTCAAAGTGATACTTTTTCTCAATCCTCTCACATTCATTATTGAAAACATGAGAAGGTGCGTGCTTGAAGGCAGGTCTATAGTGCTCTGGCAATTCGCCTTCGTAAGCGTCATTATAACCATATTTTATTTTCTATCATACAAATTCTTCATTAAAACAGAGCGCGACTTTGCAGATGTTATCTGATGCGATGGTTGAACTTAAAAACGTATGGAAAAAGTATTCCATAAGAGATATATTTCACAGGTCTCTAAGAGAGGACGTCGCCTGTATCTTCAGACGAAACAAAGATGACCTCAAAGAGGGCGAATTCTGGGCGCTCAAGACTATAAACATCTCTCTAGGAAGAGGAGAATGCGTGGGTCTCTATGGACCAAATGGATCCGGCAAGACGACGATTCTGAAGCTCATCTCATCCGTTACATATCCTACTAAAGGCAAGGTTAGTGTCAAAGGTAGGGTTGCCCCTTTAATAGCAGTGGGCGCCGGGTTTCATCCAGATTTAACGGGTAGAGAAAACATATACATGAATGGAACCATTATTGGAATGACCCTAAAAGAGATAAAGGAGCGGATGGATGAGATTATAGAGTTCTCGGAGCTTGAGAAATTTATTGACATGTCGGTAAAGAAGTATTCATCTGGGATGTATCTCAAACTTGGATTTTCTATCGCGATCCATAGCAGCGCTGAGATTCTTCTAATAGACGAAATCCTTGCCGTAAGCGACGAATCGTTTCAGAAAAAATGCATTAAGAAGATTAAGGATCTAAGATCAAATAAGACAATGGTTATAGTATCTCATAACAGAGCGATGATGGAGCAAATCGTAGATAGAACAATATTCCTTGAAGAAGGAGAGATAGAAAAGATTGAAAATAATCCGAGCAAAGAATTGACCGAGGCTCCATTCAATGCTGCATAGTGGTTTTAACATCAGGACTAATGAGAATATACGTATATCATCTTGAGGGTTTTGCCTTGTACTCTTTTAATATAACATGGTACAAGAAAATAGAGATATTTAAGACTATACTTTAACTACCATGCGGAAGCCCAACAATAGTGCTACTATCGAAAATACATCGAGAGATAGAGCTATTTGTGTCCTGGGAATGCACCGAAGTGGAACATCTGCTATTGCGCGCGCAGTTAATTTACTAGGAGTATACCTTGGAGAATTAGAACGGTTAATACCACCTAATAAAGACATTAATTCTAAAGGTTATTGGGAACACCGCGTCATTAATGATATCCACGAACGAATATTAAGTACTCTTTCTCGTACATGGCATGACATATGGCCCATGCCGAATGGTTGGTGGGCATACCCCGAAATTCAACCACTTCGGGAAGAATTATTAAGCACTTTACGTCGAGAATTTGGTGATAAGACAATTTGGGGCTGGAAGGATCCGAGAACATGCTTAATGCTCCCACTATGGCATGAAATCTTACAAGAGCTCGATGTGGAACTCAGTTATGTTATCGTTGTTAGAAATCCTTTAGACGTTGCAACTTCCCTTTGGAAACGAGATAACCTTGCATTAAATGAATCATTCTTGTTATGGCAACTCCACATGCTATCTGCTCTTATGGGTACCAAAGGCTCTAAAAGAGCTATCATACAGTACGATAGGTTTTTAGAAAATTGGCATGCCTCCATAGAGCGAATTGCAACAACACTGGAAGTTCCATGGCCCACTGATGATAGTCTCTTAAATAATGAAATAGAAGCTTTTCTTGATCCGGGTCTCCGTCACAGTCAGTCAACTCTTTCAACTCTTGAAAGCAATGTAGAAATCCCTGAATCAATAGTAAATGCTTATAGGTTGTGTCTCGATGCTGAAATGCACATAAATTTTTTAAATTCTAAAGAGTTTTCAGACAAAATTGATAAATTGTATCTAGAATACACTGCCTATACCCGAATGATAAGTTCAGACTTGAAAGAAGCTCTTCGGGAGAAAAATAAGCAGATTCAACAAAAGAATGAGCAAATTCGAAGAAAAAATGAGCAGATTTCAGCTATTCTTAATACGTGGAGCTGGATGGTAACAGCACCCCTTAGGTGGCTTGGTCGTTTACTTTCAAGGATCTGATTGAAATAGATTTGGTAATTAGTTGGAAACGTAACCAAAATAGATATGTAAAAACAACTTAAACAGATTTTCTTTTCTGTGATTAAATCGATACTCCACTTCTTTAAGATACATTGGAAAGTGATATTTGGAAACCCCACGGTAATTGTACAGGATATGTTTTGCGTAGCTCCAATACTCTTCAATGCCGTTAATGTAGCTTTTGTCTCGGTAAGTAAATCTCTTGCTATGGTTCAATCTGTGATGTTTACCCCATCGCTTAAGCGAGTTATAGCTTCGGAATGTATCAGTGTAGTACACCGGCCCCTTCCTGGTATGCTCCCTTATATGCGCCATCAATTCATCAGCCCTTACCTGCTCCACAACCTTGATGTAAACCCTCCCATCACGCTCAAGAAGTCCAAATACAATGCTTTTTCCTCTTGCACCGCGACCTCGTCTCCCTTTTTGTCTGCCTCCAAAGTATGCCGCCTCGTCAATCTCGATCTCTCCCTTGAGTTTACCTGCCTCAAGCTCCGCCACATGGTAGATGGCTTCGCGCATTTTGTGATATACTCTGGTCACAGACTGATAATCTATTCCCCAGATCAGTGGCAACACGATAGGCGGGTTGCAGTTGATAGAAGCCGGTGATGATGGCAATCTCCTTTCTAAGTTGTTTAAGCGACTTCTGATGGTTGCACCTACCACATTTAACATATCCACGCCTTGTCTTATATACCTTGAAAGAAGCATAGAATATGCACTTTGTGCCCCTTAAAAAGTTGGCCGCACAGTTAAAAACATTGTTTCGTATAGTAACCATAGGGATATTTTAGCTCCCTCTGGTTACCAATCCCACTAATTACCTTAAATTTTAATGATGTAAGGATGCTCCTAAATATATCGGTGTTAGCAATTTTTGTTATATAAGCTGCCATAACTACGCTACTTTTTAGCATATACCTTGCTTATTGAATATGGACGCTCTAAAATTAAGAGAGCTTTATGAATCTATAGACTCATGAAGAGCGATACAGACTTAAATTACATACGTACAAGACTTATTGCTTTCTATTTGCCCCAATTTCATCCAATACCAGAAAACGATAGGTGGTGGAGCAAAGGTTTTACCGAATGGACAAATGTTGTAAGGGCAAAGCCGCTTTTTCCCGGCCACTATCAGCCGCATATTCCGGCGGACTTAGGTTTTTATGACTTGCGTCTCCCGGAATCACGCCAATCTCAAGCTGACTTGGCTAGAGAGTATGGTATTTATGGGTTCTGCTACTATCATTACTGGTTTAATGGTAAACGTCTTCTCGAGCGCCCATTCAACGAAGTTCTAGCTTCAGGCAAGCCAGACTTTCCATTTTGCCTTGCCTGGGCAAATGAGCCCTGGTCACGGCGATGGCATGGAAACCCGGAAGATGTGTTGCAGCCTCAGACGTATGGTGGTGATGAAGACGACATCGCTCACATACGTTGGCTTGCAAGAGCGTTTCATGACAATCGGTACATCAAAGTCGAGGGAAAACCGCTGTTCTTAATCTATAGAGTAGACCAATTACCTGATCCTTCACGCACCGTTGCTTTGTGGCATAAGGAGGTTGCCCGAGCAGGCTTGCCTGGTATCCATCTGGTCTCGATGGAGACTTCCTTTAATCCCGGCTGGGATCCAACTCAAGCTGGATTTGACGCTTCTCTTTTATTCCAACCTCAATTTCATAAAGCATTAAGATACTCATCCTGGGTTCCCTTGTTGCAGCGATTTTTGGCTAGACTCCAGAGACACGATATCATTAGATACTACGACTACCGAAAGGTTTGGCCTATCTTAGACATATGCAATCCTGTGCCATATCGTCGCTACTATTCCGTTTGTCCGGGTTGGGACAATACCCCGCGCCGAGGTGGTGCAGGTTTCATTCTTCACAATTCAACCCCCCAAGCCTACGAAGAATGGTTAACCAAGGCAATTAGTAGAGTACAAACTGAGCCCAGAGATCATCAAATCGTATTTATCAATGCGTGGAATGAATGGGCTGAAGGAAACCATCTAGAGCCAGACTTTCACCATGGGTTGGCGTATCTGGAGGCAACAAAGAGAGCGCTTCTGCGGACCGCATTGAGTAATTTCAATGTAATTCAAGCGAAGACAGTCTCTACAGGATAGGAATATATTCTAAAGAACGTATCGTTAAGTTACGAAGTACCTTGTAAGATAAAAATATCATCGAATTTATATAAACAAGCAATGAAAACTCCGACAGTCAGCGTAATCATGCCTGCCTACAACCATGAAAAATATGTTGGTGAAGCTATAGAAAGCGTGCTCAATCAAACATTCACGGATTTTGAATTTATTATTATAAATGATGGCTCAACGGATGGCACAGATCGTGTTATAAGAAGCTATGATGATCCACGTATCCGCTATTACACACAGGAAAACCTTGGTGCCCACAACACGCTAAACAGAGGACTCTCTCTAGCGAAAGGAAAATACATATCTATCATCAACTCAGATGATGTATATCATCTAGAACGACTTTCCCGTCTGATAGAAGCTGCTGAAGCTCAGGACGTCCGATTCATTATAACAGATGTAGTCTTTATAGATGAATTCTCCACCCCTATCAAAGATCCATTAACTTGGCATATTCCCTGGTTTAGCGGTTTGAAGTCAACCTACCTGAATACCAGATCCCTTGAAAAGACGTTCCTTTTAGGCAATATAGCCACAACAACTTCAAACTTTTTTTTCCACTCTGAAGCAGTGGAAGAAATAGGGTTATTTAACTCATACAGATACGCACACGACTACGATTTCGCTTTGCGCGCTCTGCTAAGGTATCGTGATAAATTCCTATTCCTCGTAGATAACCAATATCTTTTCTACAGGCTTCATGCTAAAAATACCATTAGAGAGTCTGCTCTGGCTCTAAACACCGAGACCGTTTCTTTACTGATAAAGATGATCCCGGAGTTTATACGTAGCAAAGAAGACAAAGCTCGTGTTGAGGCGGCGTTAAAAAATATTGAACAGGTCAATAGCCATATCCTGCAGGAAATAAAAAATAGAGAGGATATCCTAAACACCATGAGTTGGAGGTTGACAGCACCGCTTAGATGGCTTTATGGTAAATATTTGAAGGTCATGAAGAATTTTTAATAATTAAAATACGGAGTAATAGATGTCTGATGACCCAAAAGTAGCTACAGTCATAGTCAATTGGAATAAAAAAGATTATGTTCTTAATCTTTTGAATTCTCTTAAAACTCTAGACTACCAAAATCACGAAATTATTGTTATTGATAATGCATCTACAGACGGTTCAGTAGAGGCAATCAAACAACAATTCCCTAGGATTCAAGTTATAGTAAACTCTGAAAATCTCGGCGGCTCAGGCGGATTTAATACCGGAATAAAACATGCATTAAAAAAAGGAGGATACAAATATATATGGCTTTTAGATAATGATGTTGAGGTAGAGAAGGACACCTTGACGGAATTGGTAGAGACTCTTGAGATTAATAAAAATGTAGGCATTGTCGGATCGGCTATGTATGATCTGTCCAATCGAGAAGGGTTAATCGAGATAGGAAATTTCATGAATCTGTCGAGGGGTATAATGTGGGGCAACAAAAGATTTGCTCTAAAAGAGGACATAGAAAAGGACTTCTACTTTGTTGATTCCGTTTCCGGCTGTTCTTTATGTGCATCAACAGAAGCCATTGCAAATGTAGGAATTTGGGATGAAAACTTTTTTATCTACTGCGACGATGTAGATTGGAACATCAGATTCAGAGAGAAAGGATATAAAATAGCGGCTGTTTCTAAATCAAGGATATGGCACCTACCATGGGAGTTTAAAGTCGGATTCAATACAGTTTACTACGCCAATAGAAACATGTTGTACCTTATGAACAAACACCTTGCTTCCTTGAATAAAATATTCGGTCTAATCTATAAAGAGTTATCCATAATCTGGCTTTCCTTGTTCCTGCTTAAATCCGGGCAGAACCTTTATTCAATAATAGCTTTGAAATCCATCATAGATTTTGTGGATATGAAAACAGGCAAATTTAAAGAAGAAGATTTCTTAGAAAGACTGAAGATAAATGCTTCTAAAGGACCTTATAAAGAGTGGTTAAAAACATTCATGGAACTGGTATATAAGAATGCCCAAAAAATTCTGATCTTAGTAAAGCTCACCTTTAAGATTAACACCGTCGAGACTGCGAGGTTTTTCTTTAAAAAATTTCCTGAGAAATCTCGTATAAGGATAATTAAAATGATAAATGATTTCCTTCTATCAAAGAGAATAAAATGTATGAAAACCTGAGTGTTGCATATGTCACCTGTTATTTGGATGTCAGTGGAGTGACAAAAATAAATTTTGATATTCTGAGCAGGCTTAAAAGCAAGGGATTCGAAATACATGTAATTACCACTGAAGGAACTGGCAACTGGGATTATTTGTTTGACATATATATCAATAAACCTTTCCAATTGGGCTGCATAAACAGAAAACGGCGTCTGAATTACTTTTTAGAATATTTAATTGATAACAAAATCAATCTCCTCTTCAACACACACTCTCTATGGCTCTACGAGAACCTCCCTCATACCAAAAAAAAACTTCCTTATATAAAGGTGATTGATTCACTCCATATACTTGAACCTTACTGCTTTAGAGGGGGCTATCCTGATATAAGCGCCAACAAACATATTCACCCTTTTATAAACAGAAGCATTTTAATATCAGAAGATCTCAAGAGTTATTTATTGAGTAACTACGAGGTTAATGCTGATAAGTTGGTAGTGATTAGAAACGGGATAGATACTAACAAATTCAGACGAAAAGACCATCAACGAAACTTTAAAAATGAAATAGGGTTAAAAAATGAAAATAAACTTATTGGTTTCATTGGCAGATTGGTTGAACAGAAAAGGCCATTAATGTTTCTGGAAGTTGCTAAACAAGTTGCTCTAAATAATGATTCTTGCTTTTTTTACATGATCGGCACAGGAAACTTAGAAAAGAAAGTAATCAAATTTATAGAGAAAAATAATTTATCCAACCGCATCTTTCTCTTTAAGCAGAGAAACGACATGGATCATATATTCAATTCCACCGACTTGTTACTTATGCCTTCTTTATATGAAGGAGCACCTTTAACTATTCTAGAGGCAATCTCAGCAGGGGTTCATGCTATTGCCTCAGATGTGGGAGCTATTAAGGAATACATGGGGAACCATTGTACTTTAGTTCATAGAAGTAACAAAGAAAGAGAAACAAATATTTTTGTTAAAGAATCATTAAATCTACTTAACAATCCTCCAGATTTAGAAAACACTACAAAATATATAGCTAAAAACTATGATATAAGTAGAACCAGCGAAGAGTATAGAAACGTATTTTTAAAAGCAGTTGAAGATGCAGAATTTCCGTAGCGAATCAACTTCATTGTTAACCTCAATATTGATTTTCTTTTGGGCTGATTATATTATTTTTCGTCTGATATATTTCCTTAAAGGGCGGTTCGTAGGAGGTAACTAGATTATAATTACAAAAATGAATATGGTACTAGGCGAGCTATCCAGCTCCAATTTCACACACCCCATCTCTGTCTATCCAGAAGTTGGAGAAATGCTATATTCTCTAGCTAGAAACCTAAGACCCAGGATTGTAATAGAAATAGGCTCGTTCATTGGATATTCCGCCATTTGTTTTGCCCAAGCAATAGAGGATAACAAGCAAGCTGAGGGTAAAGTCTATTCTATAGATAACTTTTTACCCCATTATAATAATCCGAATTTGCCAATGGATATTATTAATCCTCTCGAACTAGCCACTAGTAATGTAGAAAGAGCTGGACTTCAGCATAGAATTACTTTCTTAAAGGGATTTTCTTATGATTTAGCCTCTGAGCTAATACCTAAAATCCAGTATATTGATCTACTGTTCATAGATGGTGATCATACCTATAAAGGAGTTCTTACCGACTACAACCTCTTTCATTTTAAGGTAAGAAAGGGAGGCTTAATAATTTTCCATGATATTTATCCTAAGAATTGCGGATACTGGGGACCTAGAATCATAATAGATACATTAAAAAGAGGATTCTTTAAAAAACATTATGATATTCTTGAATTAGAAACCTCTGAGGGATTCGGACTGGCTATATGTAAAAAATTAACCGATAGAAAAATTGGAATAAAAGACAATTTTATTTTAGAAACCTTTAGAAAAGCCACCGCTTTTCTCAAAGAGGGAGAAAGTCTCAAAAAAGGAATCGGATATTATATTAATTCTCTAAAGTCAGAAAACCAAGAATAACAAGTCCAACCCATCAACAATTTCAAGAGAGAATTCTTAAACCAGTACATTTCCCAACAATTTCCCTCACATCTAAAATCCGGAGAATACAAAGTGTAAAAGTGCTGAGCACTCCACAATAGAATATTTATGAGAACGGTTCTAATTTATGTATCCCCTATTTCAATTGTCCTACGGTTTCTTTATTGTTTTCTTCCACTCTCTTTCTCAAACTTAAAAATCCCATTCATAGGATTTATCACAGATTCCTCATTGCCGCTCCCATAAAGAACCCATCTCTTATTGACTCTGCAATCCCTTGGAAAATCCATCGGCCATATCGGCCAATCTGATAGATATCATGCTTCTCCAATAACTTCAGCGCCTCCGTCCGCCACCTGGAGCCTGGCCAAGACCAAGTGTATGCAACCTCAATCCACGTGGGGTCCACCGCCTCTACCTCCTCAATAAATCCCCACGACCGCAATTCTTTTATTACCTCTTCGGAATAAGCCTTTATCTCTTCATCCGATGGCTTCTCTTTATTCCAATACGCCCGCTCCACATAGATACTCACCCTATCGTTTGTGGTTTGTGACGATCTCGGAAGGAAGAGAACGTCCACGTTACTGTAGAACCCCACACGGTGGAAGCCGGAATCCGTATCTGGAATGTATAACCAATGCTCATCAGGACATCGAACGCCGCGCTCTGCCCCAATGTTAAGTACAAGCACCGACGTGTAACAATCCGGTCTTTCATCCACTTCTAAACCGGTCATTTTCATAGCCTTGGTTAAAGGCAGAGTTGATATTAGGGTGTCATACCGCGCACCGGAGCCGTCGGTAAAAAGAACCTCTTTTCTATGTATGTTTATTTGAGCCACCTGTTTTTCATACCGGACATTGCACCGCCTCGCCATTTTGTGAGCCAGTGTGTTTAAGCCCTCTTGGGGATAGATATAGGTCGTGTTGTATCCAACAGGAGGGGTTCGATCAAAGGCCCCGTGAATGACAAGAGGTATATCTACAGGGGACTTGTAAGCGTCCTGGGGAGCGATTCGCGTCCAGAGGCCTGCTGTGTATTTTTCGTGAAAAGGAGCGAAGAAGAGTTCCACAAGAGTCGGCCCAAAGCTCCGCTCCAGCCACTCAGACATTGTCCTCGGGGCTTCTTTTGGAGCGGTTACTATCTCAGTGAGAGCCTTCGAGGCAATTTCTTTGTCGAGATAACCCAGATGGTTTTGTATCGGATATGGAACGTAGAGATCTTTCTTGCTAAAGAACACCGAGGAATTCCGCTCATAAGATTTTACAGGCGTAATGGATCGAATGAAATGCAGGATGGCAGGATCTCCGCCAAATATCCAATGTCCCCCACCAATTTCAAAGCGATAGACTTCTCCGTCTTCGGGAGACACATACAGCCGATTATCCATGAGAGGTCGAATGCAATAGGACGAGCAGATGCCACCGGGCACACTTTGGGCTTCATATATGGGCAGTCCAGAGGTCCATCCTGCCGCGAGGCCGGTCATGCCCGCGCCCAAGATGAGCGTTTCCGTCTCTTTCACTCGCAGATCCTCCTCCGCACGTAATCATACATACTAAAATATATTTCCGCCTATCTCAATCAGGAAAGAATACGCTTTTATCGAAATTGCATTAATAAAAGAAAACAGCTAAAATAAGCACAATCATTTTTCCACAATGTAAGGGTTAAGCCCGGAGTAACATCAGGTGGAGATATCCTTTTATAGGTACTCCCTTCTCAGCAGGGGCGGGGACAAAATGGTAATTGAATACGCCAACTACCTTGCCGCTAAGGGATATAGTATCACTTTATGGTATAGCAACCTTAACACTGTTTTTAAATTGCATCCTCAGCTCAGATTGGCAAAGATTCCCATTCCTACTAAACTCGGAGCGATTATATATGCATCCCTAAAGAAATTTCAATCGAATGCCATTGTTGTGGACATTATCCCATTAGCGTCGGTAGTATCTTCGAGAAACCGCTCTCGTTTGATTTATTTTGCTCAGGACTATGATGAGTCTTATTACAGGAATCCACTTAAAAAGCTTCTTATTAAGTTCTTCTACTTTTTCTGTCTAAGACTCATAAAAATAAAAACTATTGCCGTATCCGGTCAACTTGCCCAAGTGCTTAGAGAAAAATACGAGGCCGATGCAAAAACCGTTGAAAATGGAATAGATTTGAGTATTTTCTATCCTGATCCCGATGAAGAGCTGATGGAAATTAAGGGGAATAAAAAAGCGGTGCTTATACTTTCGAGAAACGAGTATAGAAAGGGATTTGATATTGCAGTTAAAGTCATAAATGAACTAAGCGATCGGTGGAAGGATAAGATCGAGATTTGGACATGCGGAGAAGAGCTTAAAGAACACATCCTAAAAGCCGAAATTAGAAGCTTCGGCTGGGTTGACGAAGACAAACTGAGAAAGATAGTTAGCAGTGCCGACGTTCTTTTTTATCCCACAAGACACGAAGGGCTTCCCCTTTTTCCGCTTGAAGCCATGGCCTGCGGCTGCCCTGTAGTTACAACCAAAGCCGTTACGTACGCAAAAGATGGACATAACGCCCTAGTAACTGAAATAGAAGACGTTGACAATTTAAAAGAAAAGCTTGAGAGCATTCTTAGAAACGACACATTAAAAGAAAGATTACAGAAAAACGGATTCAAAACGGTTAAAGAATGTGACCTTAAAGAGGGTCAAATGAAGTTTGAAAAGGCAGTCGCCGATATTTTTCGCTTCAATTCCAAATCGCCATCTAATAAGCTCACGAGCATCTCCTCTAAATGACAGCATGAGAAGGCTTCTTATCTGCGCTTATTATTTTCCTCCCATAGGCACCCCTAGAAGTTACAGATGGCGGGAGTTTGTAAAGCGTCTTTCAAAAAACTGGGAGATAGATGTCCTTACTATACATACTTTCGACAACCATCCCAGCTACGACCCCACGCTTCTCGAAGATCTGCCAGATAGAGTAAGAATATTTAGAACGTATCCCGGGATTATGCACCACTTCGCCAGCCTTTTTCTGAGCAAAGCCATCGGTAATAAACAATCTACTCCACACGAGAGTCAAAACTCTCTTAAACAAAGAGCAGGCAAATTCTTATTCAAGACCTTCGAGAAAAAACTCAGAGCCATTTTCATACCCGATGAAGCAATAACCTGGCTTCCGTTCATGCTTATAAAAGGAAGAAGACTTATAGAAGAAAACAGATATGACGCAATCATCTCCTCTGGCTTCCCTTTTACCTGTCACATAGGAGGCTTCTTCCTAAGACACATCAGCCGCGGCAAACCCTGGATAGCCGACTACGGTGACCCATGGTTATATAACCCTTCATTCCCCTTACCAAAGTGGCGTTCCTTTATTGACAAACAAATAGAGTTCAGGGTCTTAAAAACGGTAAATAAAGTCATTGTTACCACAGAGATGATGAAAGAGCATTACTTAAATTTATACTCCTTTCTAAAATCGGAAGACATAAAGGTGATTACACAGGGTTTTTCTCATCAAGGATTTCATGAACCTTCTCCAGAAACCACAAACAAATTTAGAGTTGTTTACACCGGAATATTCTATAAGGATGGGGAGCCATTCAAATTTTTTGACTCGCTCAATCATATAAAAGAGATTTGGAAGGACCTAGAGGTAATTATTGCGGGAAATATGCCTAACGATGAATATAAACGATATTCAGATAATAACGGACTGTCCAAGGTTATTCACTTTATTGGCTTTGTTCCGCAAAAAAGGGCTTTATCGCTTCAAAAGGGAGCTTCCTTGCTTCTCCTAATAGGACACGGTGGGGGAATCCAAGTCCCCGGAAAAA
>JBLNAE010000399.1:0-4618 GCA_050259195.1 Ignavibacteriales bacterium | reverse complement strand
GAGATCCGTGCTGAAATTGTCAGCTTTTGGCAAACAGAAGAGGTACCACCCTATAAGGTCACTCCAATTGATGAGGCAAGGGGTGTTCTCTACTACTTTAAGGAAACTATCTTTGATGCTCTCCCAGAGTTATATGAAGAATTGGAAACCCAAGTTAAAAGACATTATGAATTAGAGGAGGTTAGAATTCCCAACTTCCTTAGATTTGGCTCTTGGGTGGGGGGCGATAGGGATGGAAATCCTTACGTAACACATAAAGTAACATACGAAGTTCTTCGTATGCAAAAAAGGCTTGCCTTAGAAAAATATATTGAAAAAATAAGCCAGATTGAGCGTCAACTTAGCTCCTCAGCAAAGATAGTCCCTCTAAGTTCCGAACTCATAGAATCAATTAAAAGAGACAAAAAATTAATTACAGAGGAAATAGATATTAAAAACCCTCTAGAATTCTACAGAATTAAGCTTGAGTATTTACATAAAAAATTGGTTAACACGATTTTTGCGAATGAAAATAGGGATTCTAATCGCGGCTACTATTATTCTCATAAAGAAGAACTCCTGGATGATCTATACATTATTGACAAAAGTTTACGTGAAAACAGGGGGAAACATTTGGCCGAGTCTGGATTGAAAAAACTCATTCGTCAGGTAGAACTCTTTGGTTTTCACCTCGCGAAGCTCGATATCAGGCAGCATAGCAGGGTTCACTCCGAGGCTATATCAGAAATTACAGAGCGTATCAATTTGACTGACTACAAAGATATGGATGAGGATACGCGTCTTAAATGGCTTTCTAGAGAAATAGAGAATATTCGTCCCCTTGTTCCACACTGGATTGCACTATCGGAGGGAACAACTGAGGTTCTCAATACCCTAAGATGGGTAAAACATTCTCTTGAAGAGATAAGTTTGGAGGCAATTGACACATACGTGGTGAGCATGACTGAGAATGCAAGTGATATTCTTGAGGTGCTTCTTCTTGCAAAAGAAGCAGGTCTCTATATTAGAGATAAGGGTAATATAATAAGTCTGCTTAACATCGTTCCTTTATTTGAAACCATTGATGATTTTAGGCGTGCTCCAGAAATAATGCGAAAGCTTTATTCAAACCCGGTTTATTCAGATCATCTAAAGGCAAGGGGAAATATATCCGAGATTATGATTGGCTATTCGGATAGCAATAAAGATGGGGGTCTGCTTTGCGCAAGCTGGGAGAGCTATAAGGCTCAAAGAGCATTAAAAAAGGTAGCAGATGAATTTAAAATAGGGCAAAAGATATTTCATGGGAGAGGGGGTACTGTTAGTAGAGGGGGAGGTCCAACAAATCAGGCCATTCTAGCACGGGCTCCTGGAACGGTTGATGGACTCATAAAAATTACGGAACAAGGAGAGGTTATTTATAGTAACTATTCGCTTCCAGAGATCGCAAAGAATAACCTTGAGCTTATAACATCTGCTGTGATAATTGTAAGCCTTAGTGAAGAAGAGATAAAACCTTATTGGGAAGAGGTGATGGAGGAGACTTCAGAGAGCGCAAGGCAAATCTGGCGAGCCCTTGTTTATGAAGATCCCGATTTCTACGCTTATTTCGAGCAAGCGACACCTATTACCATGATTTCCGAGATGCATATAGGGTCACGCCCTGCCAGGAGAAAGCAAAGCAAGAGTATTGAAGACCTCAGGGCAATTCCCTGGGTTTTTAGCTGGACTCAAAACCGTCATCTTCTCACTGGTATATATTCTGTAGGATCAGCACTTGACGTATTTATAAAGAAAAACCCGGATAGGAATCTCGATGTGCTCCGGGATATGTACGTAAACTGGAAATTTTTTCGATCCTTTATAGACAACGTGCAGATGGCTACTGCTAAAGCCGATATGTGGATTGGGCTTGAGTATTCTTTTCTTGTAAAACCAAGAGAGATTGGAAAGCGAATATTTCAGCGTATAAGAGATGAGCACAGGCTGACGGAAGAGGTAATCCTTAAAATTACAGAGCAGGAAAAAATCCTTGATAATAATCCATTTCTTCAAAAAACAATGGAGCTTAGAGACCCATATATTGATCCTTTAAGTTATATTCAGGTTGGGCTTCTAAGGAGGCTTAGCAAAGGGGATCTCAGGGGGGATGAAAGATCCAGGCTTATTGAGAACCTTAAGCTTACTATAAATGGTATTGCAGCGGGTATGAAGGGCACGGGTTAAAAATGATATTGAGGACTAACCCCCTATGAGAATAAGGTTAGAGCCGATACAGATTGTAAGCTGCTATAATGATTGGGAATTGTTTTATTAGTTAACATAAGAAAGCTTATCAGACTTTCAGTATCGAGAGTAATCAATAAAGCCCCCTCTATGAGATCGGCAATCTTGAGTTCCAGGCTTGTGCGAAGAAGACACTCCGTAGCTACAGACGCATCAATCCGTATTTTATCACTCAATCTCACCGTCTCGCTGTTGCCATTCCTGCTCTAAGTACTCGCTCACCTAATGAGACGCGGATCAAATTTAAATGGTTTCGGATGCCCAATCTTGAGATTTGTGAACTCAGGATGTTGAGGGTTGACTAGATAATTGCGTTCGTTGGGAACAACCACAGAGGGAACCTCAAGCAGCAGGCTTCGCTTTTCTATTGCCCAAGCACTTCCAATTTTGCGCAAAGACTCAGGTGCTGGGTAGGCACGCCAGTTCCTGGGCAGCGATGATATCTCTACCCGCTCAATAGAAGCTGAGGGAGGTACATATACCTCAATACTTACAAGATCAGAAGGCACAAGGTCATAATCTATGTGTACGAGCAGCTCTAATAATGCAAGAGCTAATGAACCAGCGGTATACGCAACGGGTATTCCCGGATAGTTCCACCTTCCCCCGTATAGACGAACACCTTCACCGCTGAGCGGATTTGTAGCGTAGCGGGCAGTACATAGGCGCCAGATATTCACTAGCTATACACACCATAGGCAATCCGGCCCAACACTTCTTCGACCTGTTTCGCTCCAATATCGGTGTCTAAAAGGCTCAAAGGAGCTTCCCCTCCAAGCGCACGATTGGGTCGCATCAGCCACTCTCTCGCCTTTTCTTTAGAATTAAGCACCTCAATTGCTAATGAGACTATCCGTGCGAGCCTGTAGAGGCGATCGGATTCTACGGCATTAAAAACGCCTTTCGCCTCTTTACGGCGCGCCAGAGTGCGGGGAGCGATACCAATGATTTTGGTGAGTTCAGTAGCTTTGAGTTCCATAACAGAAGCTAATGATTCCAGAGCCGGGTAAGGAAGTCCTTTTCTTAGAGCTTCGCGCATCTCGTGTTGCTCGAATATCCGGCGCCTAAAAACCATCTCTCCACCCAAAAGGGCCGCTACTTCTTTTGTCGAGGTTTCTACCTTAGTACTTGTCATATGGCAAGTATTATACTGTCATTTGACATAAATACAAGAGTTTAGTATCAGTTCTCAACGAATCATTGGATCTTTTGGAGCCCTTATTATCTAAGCTAGGTGTTTATGTATCTTGCTTCGGTAAGACATTGGATTTTGCTTACTGAGTTAACACAAGCTGTCTTATAGGGCGTTACTTAAAATTGAGGAAAAAATAAGCCTTGATAATACTAAACAACAATGGCAATTTTGGTATAAATACTGGTTTTGAACGGATACGGAGTTCCATTACTAGAAGCCAAATTGAACTCCTGGAGTACCTCAGGGACAAATCTGGTGAAACAGATATATGGAATAATCTTTATAGGGGAAAATTCTGTCTGCGCAGAATGCTATAAAAATGTGGGAATGCAATTTTGCTTGACAAGAGATTCCTCTTCGTGACTAGAACAACTTTGTGCATAAAATTAGATAAAATATAACTCATATATAAAATGATATGATAAGACATCTTTGCGAGTTAGAGATAAAGTTGTCGTGGAGCGCCATACATAAAAGCAATTGTGCCACGACTGTCTCTATAAAGGAGGAAAACAATGCAAACGCTTAAAACTACTCTAGCAGAACATCCCTTCTTTAAGGGCTTTGATCAAAGCTATCTTAATGTGATCGTCGGATGTGCGGGCAACGTGCGCTTCGACTCTGGAGATTATATATTGCGCGAGGGTGAGGAAGCCGATCAATTTTATTTAATTCGCCAGGGCAGAGTGGTGCTTGAAGCAGCACCGGCACCTGGACGGAAGCCCATTACCGTTCAGACGATTGGAGAAGGCGATGTGCTCGGTTGGTCATGGCTCTTCCCGCCATACCGCTGGCATCTCGACGCTCGGGCAATTGCGCCAACTGAAGGTATTGCACTGCATGGGAAATATATTCGTACACGATGCGAGGAAGACCATGACCTTGGATACGAACTCATGAAGCGATTTGCTTACCTCTTTGGGCAGCGGCTTCAAGCAACCGAACTTCAACTTTTAGATCTCCAGGGAGCCCATTCTTGAGAGGCAGATGGAAGGTGACTTTATCATTGCTCTTAGGATTCTCTCTCGATCACCATGGCGATTCCCATTCCTCCTCCGACACAAAGGGAAACAAGACCCAAAGAGGCGTTCCTTCTTTCTAGCTCGTGAAGTATTTTTACTGTGAGGATAGCCCCAGAGGCTCCTATAGGATGACCAA
>JBLNAE010000398.1:0-4205 GCA_050259195.1 Ignavibacteriales bacterium | reverse complement strand
CCTCTATGAAGGTTTTACCATCTCTATTTATTATTCTTATCTTCATTTTTTTTACCTCCTTTTCTTCAATTGCTTCGTTTTCTTCTTTGTTACTACTCTGTTACTACCATCTCCCGCAAATAGTAGTGCCGTAGCTCCTTAAAACTCCGTTCCCATAGGAAAGGTGAATGAAAATAGGAAAACAGCCGGGAATATTGCGAGGGGCATCAACCCAGATCCGTTGAGGTTGTACTGGTACCGGAATCTGCACAGTCCTGTTTATGTAGACAGGCTTCTCAACTGGCCGGTTTATATACACTGGTTTCTCTATAATTTTCTCTACTGGAACCTCTTTGGTGACAGTGATCGTTTTTATCACCGGAATCCGAATCTCCCTCACAATTTCTCTGGTTGCTATTCCAGGAATCTGCAAACCCCGGCTTGAGGCAATTACTACCCCTACGTACGCAAGAGAGATGCCCAAAAGGAGCATTGCGATAAGCATTTTCCAATTACCAACCATGTTGATTTCAAACTCAGGAATATCTCCTCCTAAAGCAAGTTCCAACTCCGCTTCTCTTCCCCTTGACGCTTTCATGTAAAATTTCTCCTTACTGACGTATTTAAAGGTTTCTGAGGCTTATCCTATAAAACCTTTATACCTAAATGATGTCTATGGTTTTTGAAATTGCTGATTGGGAAATGAACTTGATGAAAAAAAATAAGAGGGCATGGAGACTTACTTCATCCCCATGCCCGTTCTGGTTTAGCTTAGGTTGTATGTTTGGTGGGACATATCTTTTGCAGCGGCTTTAACAAGCCTGTAACGGATATGAGATATTGGCAATTAGAGTCATCCATATTCTCTTTATCCTTATGCCCCATGCGAATAAATCCGTTCTTATCTGTTAGGCCTCTCTTAACAGCAATCAACTGTCCCGCTTCTTTTGTCCGCTTGTATATTTTTATCTTCGCTTCTCCGATTTCATAGCGCCCGCTCACCACCTGAAGGCTGAGTCCATGAGCATCCTGATACATCTGAACTCCTAAAGTATCGGGCTTTCCGATTAATTTCGGCTCTGAAGTGCCCTCGAGGCTTCTGAGCAGAGGGGTTATATCTCCTATAATGATCTCGACAGGTTCTTTGCCTTCTTTTGATTTTGAAACAAGGGCTAAGGCTACTGCGTATCCCGCAAGACATCTCTCACACTCGTCCAGATGAACTCTCTTGCTGCTCCTATCCTGGGTCTTTGTCAACTTCACTAATTCAGAAAATGCGAGATGTCTTATCTTCATTATTGCCCCTTGTATATAGCTCCTATCTCCCCATAAGTTCCTTTATCTGCATTATAAGCAGACGGGCTTTTTCGTCCTTAAGAAGGTTATCGTAAAGGTAGCGCTTGCAAATGTAGCCAAGCGTATTCGTCAATTTCCTCGCTACTTCGCTATCTGATAAGCGCCTCGCCTCCTCGCCAATCTCTTCCTCCAAAAACTCTCTATAAGGCTTAAGATATGCTCCTGCGTAGTTGGAGGTCTTAACCTTTCTTCCAAGCAGCCTGGGAAGTATACAATTGAGGAAATCGTCATGATCGAGAATCGCTAAGGAGAACCTTCTCAGTCTCATGTCATTTATTTGTGAAAAACAGAGTCTCACGCATTCTAGTAGCTCGTCTCTTGCTTCTATAAACTCAAGCATAAAACGCGCTGTGGCTATTTCTTTTTCAGGATTACTGCCGGGGTCTCCGATTTCACATTCATCTATGTCACAGAATGTGAACTCCGGTTCGGAACTGACCCAGATATTCTCGTCTTTGCCAGCTGCTTCTTGCCCTTCTTTTCCAGCCGAACCTGAATCAAAATTCTTTTTCTTATCCTTGGAGGAGCGATGCCCTTTTCTTTTATGAAAATGCCTGTGCATCGCACCCTTTATATAGGGATCCGCATATGCTAAATAACTGCCCTTCCCCGGGTCCCAGTTCTTTAAAGCTTGAATTGCCCCGAGTGCTCCTTCCTGGAAGTTTTCCATCAGCACATCGGAATTGCCGCCGGCTCTTTCTCCGGCGGTCTTAAATATAGACCAGAGTGAGCGGTCGAATATTTCCTCTCGCGCCTTCCGGTCGCCGTTTGCGGCCCGCTCCTCAAGCATTTTCCGCTCCTCTGGAGTGGGTGGTCTGTGTTCCGCGCAGCTCAGTTTTTCCCTGAGCCAATCTGCAGAGTCGCATGTATATGTACATGCGGTCTTCTTCGCCTTGCGGCGGTTTGAATGAAAGCGTTTGTCCCGCTTTTGCTTCATTCAGTAGCCTCCTATGGTGTGATTTAAACTTGTAATGTTTAATCATTGGTTTTACCTCCAATTAATTTATCTACTCTAAGTATGTACTTTCCGTCTGGATTGCTGACAAGTGAGCGAAAGATAAGAAAGCAGTCTTCTTTAATATTATGAAAAGAGAGACTGCTTTGAAGGTTTGTGAAGGAATAAGTACTCAATCTGGTCTTACTGATTCTGTTCATAAATATAAGGAATTAAATAGAGCTTTGCAACATTTGTTTCTCTGATAGAGAGCAAAGGCATATTAGGAATTGCAACTCTTGGAAAACAATGGAAAAAATATTAAAAAAGACAAACCAGGAAAGGGATGAAAAGGAGCTTTTAAAGGGTGAAAAAAAGCTTCTTACGGTGGAAGACGCTTCTCTGTATCTTGGGATTCCGGCCTGGACACTCAGAGCGAAGATCTGGCGCCGAGAGATTCCGTTCATAAAGTTGGGGGCAGGGAAACGAAGCAGGGTGTACTTTGACCGCAAGGATTTAGACGAATGGATAGAGAAAAACAAGATCTATCCAACTGAGGATGAGTGGAATGAAGAGGATTAAAAAATTCATTGAATATGGTATTTATGATAGAAAAAGTCTACTCTATAGCGAAGTGGTTAGCATGACGAAGAGAATAAAAAAATAAAAGGGAGGAAATAATCATGGGAGTATATAAGAAAGACAATCGCTGGTATATCGACTACTATCTTCCTGATGGTATTCGGAAGCGTGAAGTGGTAAGTATAAAAGGTAAAGCACCCGAAAGGATTACACGGGAAGACGCGAAAAAGGCACTCTCAATCAGAAGGGCGGAGATTGCCCAAGGGAAATTTGAGCTTGCAGGGACAACAAAACCTTTGGCTTTTGACAAGCTAATTAACCGCTACCTGGAATGGGCGAAAGACAATCATAGGGCCCCGGAAAGAGATGCTGATGCAGCAAAACACTTCAAAGCCTATCTTGGTGGCAAACCGCTCACCAGCATTACCCCTTGGCTGATTGAAAAGTACAAATCTCACCGTAAAGCTCTTGGAAGGAAACCAGACACAATAAACAGAGAGCTAGGAATTTTACGGCGCATGTTCAACCTTGCCATCCAGTGGAAAATCGCAACAATAAATCCTCTAAAAGGCGTTACCTTCTTGCAGACCCAAAGATACATTCCACGGGTGCTCAGGGAATGGGAATTTCAGAAGCTTTATCATGCAGCTTCTCCACACTTTAAACCCATACTGCTATGCGCCTATACAACCGGCATGAGAAGAAGAGAGATATGCAGGCTCAAATGGGAAGACGTAGACCTTGAGAAAGGATACATCTTTGTTAAAGAAACCAAGAATAATGAGTCCAGAGCCCTGCCTATTGATGCCACGCTAAAAGATCACCTTACAAAGTTGAGGGAAAGAAACACATGTGAACATGTCTTTACAACCGATAATGGAAAGCCATACATCTCAAAGGGTGCATTCAAGAGGGCATGGGCTACGGCTTTGAAGAGGTCTGGAATAGCCAAGTGTAGATTCCATGACTTACGACATACATTTTGCTCTGACCTTATTGTGGGAGAGAAAGAAGATATAGCAACAGTAATGGAGCTTACAGGACATAAAGATATACGGATGCTCAAACGCTATTCCCATACCAGAGAAGAGGCAAAAAAAGCAGCGATAGCCAAGCTCGGTAAGCGTCTAAACAGGTTAAGTATGGACACCTCTATGGACACCTCAAAGGGAAAAGTTGCTTTGGAGCCCCTACCCTAGTATTTGTAACTTGCTGAAATTTAAGGATTTTTGATGGTGGAGATGAGGGGAATCGAACCCCCGACCTCTGCCGTGCGAAAGCTAATTTTAACATTTGTGTGCTTTTGTGTAAAAATGTGGTGAGTTGCGAAAACCACTGATTTTAAAGGGTCATC
>JBLNAE010000397.1:0-6638 GCA_050259195.1 Ignavibacteriales bacterium | reverse complement strand
GAGGCTTTGAAGGAATACATAGAAAATCGTGACAAGGTAGGAAGTCTTTGTGGTTTCCCTTGGATTAAGAGACAGGTGGAGGAGATGTGTTTAACCACTTAATCCTTGGAATTGGTATAAGATCAAAACTTTTTGTTTTGCGTCATCAATTGCCTGAGTCCGTTTGACTGCGAATTTCAGTATAAAATCAAAGAGCCTCAAAGAAATAAACCTCCTTTTAGAAGAGCTAAAATCATGAGAAAAAAAGCTAGTAAATTATCCTTAGATTTTTGTATGGGCAAAGTCGTGTAAAATTGATACTCCCCGCATCATGTGTTAACTTTGATATAATGAATTCAAAGAAGATTTCACAGAATATAGAGACCGATTCCTTTGATAGAGAGCTTTTCGAAGAGCTTGAATCCAACTCCGAGGAATTAAAGAATCTCATTGAACGAGGCTCGCGCCTTCTGCCCAATTTCCGCTCTCTGGTTCTCGATTTGTTTGGAAGCTTCTTTAAACATAACGTTCTCCTCCTTCCCCAAGACGAAGTAAAAAGAAGCGCGATTATAGGCAGAAAGCTCATTGAGAAGGCCATTTCAGGCGAGGATTACAAGGAATTAAGAGAGGAAACCATTCTTGACGGGTTTAATTCTGCTATCGCTACGCTCACTTTAGGCGGGAGGGTAATTAAGTGGATAAAATCCGAAGACGGGCCTTCCGAGAGGTCGCTTATTAAAGAGTGGGAGATGGAAAAGGCTGAGGAGAACTACGAAGAGCTTAAAGAAGAGGCGGAAACCTGGGAAGAGATTGAAAAGAAAAAATCGTCTAAGCCCCTTAAAGAGGGAAAGAAAAACAAGCAGTTTGAGTTGCGGTCTCAAGAAGGAGAACTCAAAGACCTGGAAAAAGAGCAGAAAGAAAGGATTGAGCGCATGGAGATGAAGCTTCAAAACCTCGTCAAGTCCGGTTTAAAACAGGCTTCGGAGAGAGTTGAGGAGGTAGAAAGAGAGCTTATGCAGTGGGGCGCTTCGATGGGAATGCCTCAGGAAAAGCCAGTTGGGGAAAAGCTCGACCTTGCGGAGAAACTGTTTAAAAACGAGAAGCTGAGAAGGCTTTCGCTCATGGTCGGAAGTCTCAAAGAAGAGATGCTCTCTTCAAGGCGAAAGGTTTGGTCAAAGAGGGGAAGCGAGGTCTACGACATTTCGCTTGGAAATGAGCTTGGACGCATTATTCCAACTGAGCTGGTTTCTCTAAGACACAAGGCTCTAAGGAGGGATTTTCTGAAGAAATTCGTCGAGGGCAGGCTCCTTCAATACTATCTAAAAGAGGAAAAGGGCAGGGGGCCACTTATCGTATGCGTTGACGGAAGCTCATCCATGCAGGGGGACAAGGAGATATGGGCAAAGGCCGTGTGCCTGAGCCTTCTTGAGATTGCAAAAAGGCAGAGGAGAAAGTTCATTGTAGTCGTGTTTTCTTCCGGGGGAACGCCGGTTCGGGTTTTTGGCTCCGATGGGAAGAAGGGATGGGGAATGAGAGAGGATGATATAATTGAGCTTGCCGGATATTTTCCGGGCGGAGGAACCGATTTTGAAGCTCCGCTAAACAAGGCATTGGGGTTTCTTCAGGAATCAAAGTTTAAAAGAGGGGACATCGTTTTCATTACAGACGGTGAGTGTGATGTGGCGGATGAGTGGCTTAAAACCTTTCTCTGTGAAAAGAGCAGGCTCAATTTTCAGGTATTCTCAGTGCTTATTGATTTAACGGGCAGAGAAACGCTTGAATCCCTTAAAAAATTTAGCGACAAGGCAACCGCTATATCAAAGCTTGCGTCTCAGGACGCGAGGGATATTTTTCTCAGTCTGGATTAAACATGATGCAAAATACAGGATGCAGGATACAGAATACAGGATGGATGTAAATACTTTCGTGTATTGTGCATCATGAATCATGCATTCTGCTGGCTTGCGATAATAAGAGAGGATTATATAATTAAACCCCCATGAGACCTACGTGGGCTGAGATAAATCTTGATTCCCTGAAATCTAATTTTCTCCGGACAAAGAGAATTGTTGGAAATAACGTCGGTGTCATTTCCATTGTAAAAGCCGATGCATACGGGCATGGCGCAGTGGCTGTGGGCAAAGCGCTCATTGAGTATGGCTCCGATATGCTGGGGGTTGCAACGGTTGAAGAGGCTCTTGAACTGAGGGAATCACGGATTCACGCCTCCATAACTTTACTCGGCGGGATTCAACCTGAAGAGGCCGAAAGCACGGTTAAGAATGACTTAACGCCTTCTCTATTTTCCCTCCATTCTGCTTATGCCATTAACAAATATGCTGAAAAGATGGGTAAGAGGGTGAAGTACCACCTGAAGGTTGACACGGGAATGAACAGGCTGGGTGTAGATTCTGGCGAGATCTGCGATTTCTTAAATCAGCTTTCGAGTTTTAAAAACCTGGAGATGGAAGGGGTCTTTACCCACTTTGCAAATGCCGACGGAGAATTTAGGGATTCTACATTAAATCAGATTTCAAGTTTTAGAGCGATACTTTCCCTTATAAATCAGGTTGGGTTTTCTCCAAAGTACATCCACTCGGCTAACAGCGCGGCAATCCAGAGATTCCACGAGTCGCACATGAACCTTGTCCGCCCGGGAATAATGCTCTACGGCTCAGGAAGGATTGGGAATTGCGATCTCAAGCCTGTGATGAGTCTAAAGACAAGAATAATACAGGTAAAACGTATTCCCTCAGGAACTCCTGTGAGCTATGGAGGGACATTCGTTGCTGCGAAACCGACGGTCATTGCCACGCTCCCCATAGGATACGCGGACGGATACATGAGGAGGCTCTCGAACCGCGCGAGGGTTTCGATCAGAGGAGCTACTGCTCCTGTTGTAGGAACCGTATGCATGGATTTGATAATGATTGATGTAACGGAGGTGCCCGGAGTTGGAATCGGAGATGAAGTGGTAATATTTGGAGACGACCTGGTTTCTGTTGAAGACGTGGCGAGATGGGCGAATACAATCTCTTACGAGATTCTTTCTACAATTGGAAAAAGAGTGCGCCGGCTTTATACTTAGCGGCCTACCACAATGAATATAGCTTCGGGTCAAAATTTTTAGACCTAAAGTTTTTAACTCAAAGCGAGAAATCTGAAACTTTATGGAATGAAAGACTATCAAAACCTCTATGTGAGCTATTGAGAAAAGATTTTCTAGATTTTGCATCTGTTTAGAGTTAAAGTTAAAGAGCATGTCCAAAATCTCCGGTAAGTTTAGCTGTGCTTCCTCCCTCTGTATGCTGCTTTTCTTGATTTTTAGTGTGAATTCCTCATTTGGGGAGGAGGACTTTGGCTTAGCTCCCGTTTTCGATGTCGAGCGTGAGGCACAATCCCAAGAGGTAGATGCGCTCGGTCCGTTTATAACATCGAAGAAAAGCGATAAAACGTCTGAGTTTGGATTCCGTCCGCTTTTCTACTGGACTCGGGATAAAGAGAACAAGTCGGATGAATTTGACTTTATATACCCCTTTACGACATACAGGAGACATGAAAACGACTGGAGGATTAAGTCTTTTTTTCAACTAATTTCTTATGAATCGGACAGGAAAGAGAGCGGTTTTAGGGAGAGGCAGTTTACCCTTTTCCCCATTATTTTTGCCAAAAAGGCTGAGGATAAAAAGGACAGTTACTTTGCCCTATTTCCAATTTACGGACGGCTGAGAAATAAATTCCTAAAGGACGAGATCAATTTTTATCTCTTTCCCATTTTTATTCAGACCAAAAAGGGCGAGGCTACTAATTATAGCTTTCTATGGCCGATTTTTGGCTACTATACAGGGGGCGGTCAAAAGGGGTTTAGGTTCTGGCCTCTTTTTGGATATAGAAAAAAGGAGGGAGAGCTTGATGAGAAATTTGCCCTCTGGCCCATATATACATCCAAAGAAAGGATTTTTTACGGTGAGAAAATAGACACACTCTCTCTATTCCCCTTTTATTTCAGCCTCGACTCTCCAAATGTAACCCAAAGGACTTACCTGGGGCCACTCTTTAGCCATCTGGTGGATAGGAAAAGAGGAGTTGAAAGGTGGGACACCCCATGGCCATTTATCAATTTCACGAGAGGAAAAAGAGAAGAAAATAGAATTGTTCCATTCTATAAAAACGAGATGAATGGCGATGATAAAGAGGGCTTTATTTTATGGCCCCTATATAGATACTACACACACACACTTGCGGATTATAGAAGAAAAAGGGATACAATCCTTTTCTTTCTCTACTCCGACATAAGAGAGGAGCCGATTGTCAAAGGTGGAAAGAGCGGAAGAAGGATTGATGTGTGGCCCTTTTTTACATACAAGAGAGACAGGGAAGGGAATCGGAGCTTTCACTCCCTTTCCATTCTCGAGCCGTTTGCTCCGTACAACGATGGCATAGAGAAGAACTATTCGTCTTTTTGGCGGCTCTATGAATGGAAGAAGGATAAAGACGGGAGAGTCGTTTCATCTTTTCTCTGGAATACGTTTAAGGCTGAAACCAGAAAAGATGGCAAAAAGGTTTATTTTCTGAGCGGACTCTTTGGCTATAGGTCTGATTCACATAAAAAGACGATAAAATTATTTTACTTTCCGATTAATATATCTTCTCGGGACAGGGCTGTCGGGATGGGGGATAGCTCTTCTCGAAATAAAATCACTCAAGGGGGTGATTCGGCAAAATGAATGCTGTAACCGGGTTTTTTCAATCTACTGGAGAGATGATCAAGCTTTTTATAGAGACCATATATTGGTGTAAAGCGGCCTTTAGAAACCGGGACAAGGTATTTAGACAGATGGCGGAGATTGGAAACTACACTCTTCCCTTTGCCGCCCTTATATCTATATTTGTCGGAGCCGCGCTTGCCCTTGAGACGGGACCCCAGCTTGCCCTATTCGGGCTTGAACAAAATATTGGGGGAATCGTTGCAACAGGGATGCTGAGAGAGCTTGGCCCTGTTATGACATCCATGCTTGTTGTGGGCCGCGTGGGTTCTGCAATGACTGCCGAGATTGGCTCAATGAGCGTTTATCAGGAGATAGACGCACTTAAAACTATGGACATAAACCCCGTGCGGTTTCTTGTGATGCCCAGGTTTCTTGCAACGTTTATCACGCTTCCGTTTCTGGTGGTCTACATGGATGTGATAGGAACTTTTGGCGGTGCCGTGGTCTCGGCTGTAAATCACAAGATCAATGTTCCCTTTGGCATATACTACAGGAACGTCAAGCTGTATATAGAGTTTGCAGATGTTCTGCACGGTCTGATTAAAGCCACTGTCTTCGGGATAATGATTTCAATAGCCTGCTGTTATGTGGGTCTTAAAACCAGAGGAGGTCCAAGGGAGATAGGGACTTCGGTGACAAAAGCAGTAGTCCTGTCTTTTATCTTAATCCTGGTTTTTGATTACTTTATCACCAGACTTTTAATCCTGCTCCACATAGGTTACCATGTTTAATACTGGCTTTTATTGTCTGGAGAGAGCTTATGCGGTATTTATTCTGTGCTCTAAAAAGATAATAAAATGAGTGTAAAGACCGAGGATATCATAAAGAGAGATGTTGAACCCAGCTACAGGCAGAATACGCCTGTGGAGGTAAAGATAATCAAGTTGAATAAATCCTTTGGGAGTAGCTGTGTCCTCAAGGATTTGAATTTAGAGGTCAAGCCCGGCGAGACGCTTGTCGTTATAGGAAAGAGCGGACAGGGGAAAAGCGTGCTCCTTCGTCACATAATCGGGCTTGAAAAACCGGATTCCGGGGAAATATTTATTAATGGAATGGATGTCAATGACCCGGAGGTAAGAAGTAAATACAGATTTGCTATGGTGTTTCAGTCTTCGGCTCTCTTTAATTCGCTTACAGTGGGGGAAAACGTAAGCCTATATTTGAGAGAGCACAGAGTATTTAAAAATGAAAATGCCATAAGCAGAGTTGTTTCAAATACACTTTCCATAGTGGGTCTTAAGGAAAAAGAAAATGTCATACCCTCGGAGCTAAGCGGCGGTATGAAAAAAAGGGTAGCCATCGCCCGCGCCCTTGCAATGAATCCCGACCTGATTCTCTTTGATGAGCCGACCTCGGAGCTTGATCCCATAACGGCTCAGACCATAGATGACGTAATGCTTAATCTTAGAAAACACGTTAAGGTTACACAAATTATAGTGACACACGACATTGACTTGGCACTCTATATTGCCGATAGGATCGCCGTGCTCGACGAGGGGCGAATTGTAGAAATAGGCACTCCCGAAGAGATCGCCAGAAGTACAAATCCGCTTGTAAGGGAGTTTATAGTACGCAGTGCGAAAGAGAATAAGAAGGAGGTGGGCAGGTATGAAAACAGAGGTTAAGATAGGAATATTTTTCTTTGTGAGTTTAGCGGTACTCCTTGTGATCTTTGAGTTTATTGCGGGAATTCCTTTATTCACAAAAGAATACTTTCTAAAAACCTATTTCAAATCTGTAGGCGAGCTTAACAAGGATAATCCTGTAAAGCTCAATGGTGTTGAAATAGGAAAAGTTGCAGATATAAAGATAGTAGATGGAAAGATAGAGGTAACATTTAAGGTTAAAAAGGGAACACCTATTAAAACGGATTCTGTAGCAAGTATAAAA
>JBLNAE010000396.1:0-4807 GCA_050259195.1 Ignavibacteriales bacterium | reverse complement strand
CGGCATCAAGGGTTTTCCCTATGAGCGTCTCAACAATCGCCTCCTGATAGCCCGCGCATATATTTTTTAAATTCTCCTCATTCAAGTTTGGATTCTTCTTGAGGTAATAGACCAGTGATGTCTTTATCCCGCTGAAGCTAAAATCATAGGAGGACGACGTTATAAAAGGGCGCGGAAAGGAAATAGCTTTAGGGTCTCCGGCTTTTGCAATCCTGTCAATTTCCACTCCACCAGGATAGCTTAAGCCGAGAAGCTTTGCCGCTTTGTCAAATGCTTCTCCCGCCGCATCGTCCCGTGTTTTTCCTAGGAGTTGAAATTCTGTATAACCCTTCACAAGATAAAGGCTCGTGTGTCCTCCTGAAACTACAAGCCCGATAAAAGGAAAAGCCGCCTCATATTCGATATGAGCGGCAGAGATATGTGCTTCAAGATGGTCAACTCCTATAAATGGAATTCCAAGGGCGTAAGAGATTCCTTTTGCGGTAGAGACTCCAACCATAAGAGAGCCGATGAGACCGGGGCCGCTTGTTACGGCAACGCCTTCGATGTCCGTGAGTTCCACATTGGCTTTCAGGAGCGCTTCTTCGATTACGGGGATTATTGTCTCGACATGTTTTCTTGACGCAAGCTCAGGGACTACGCCGCCAAACTCTCTATGGATTTCTATCTGAGAAGCCACTACGCTTGAGAGAACGGTTTTCCCGTCTTTTACAACGGCGGCGGCTGTTTCATCGCACGATGATTCTATGCCGAGTACGAGAGATGATGCCATTTTCAAAATTAAGTGTGTAAATATACCACTTTTAACCACGGAGAACACAGAGAGAAAAACAAAAATATTTCTCTTTCTCTGTGGCTGGAAATTCATTTTACACAAAATTACTGTGTTTACAAATTGAGATAATAAGGTTAGAATCAAAACATGGAGATTAAGAGGCAGGGGGGAGATTATCATGATTAAAAAAGAGAAAATTCCAACCCAAAATGTTATTACGAGAGACCCCTTTCCGCGTTCAAGAAAGGTTTATGTGGATGGAAAAATACACAACATAAATGTCGCGATGCGCGAGATTGATTTAGATGATTCGGCTTCTGTACCTGGTAGTAATGGTTTGGGTAAAAATCTATCCGTCACGGTTTATGATACGAGCGGTCCATACACAGACCCGAATGTTAATATAGAGGTGCACAGGGGACTTCAGAAGTTAAGGGAGAAATGGATACTTGGGCGCAATGACGTAGAGCAGTTGGATGATTTCTCTTCACAGTACGCCAGGCGCAGTTTACAAAACTCTAATCTAAACGGCATCAGGTTTAAGCACATAAGAAAGCCTCTACGCGCAAAGCTAGGGATGAATGTTACTCAGATGCACTATGCCCGACGAGGTATTATCACTCCTGAAATGGAATACATAGCCATTCGTGAAAATCAGAGAATAGATGAATTAAAAGATCAGTTGAGGGAGCTTGCGGAGTACCATACTGGAGAGAATTTTGGAGCGAATATTCCGAGTAGTCATATTACTCCTGAATTTGTCAGGCAAGAGGTTGCAGCCGGAAGAGCCATTATCCCAAGCAATATAAATCATCCCGAATTCGAGCCGATGATCATAGGCAGGAATTTTTTGGTCAAGATTAATGCCAATATTGGCAACTCAGCCGTTACATCAACGATTGAAGAAGAGGTGGAGAAAGCCGTCTGGGCATGCAGGTGGGGAGCGGATACGATTATGGATTTATCAACCGGGAAGAACATACACGAGACAAGAGAATGGATTATTAGAAATTCTCCCGTTCCCGTAGGCACGGTGCCTATTTATCAAGCCATAGAAAAGGTTGGGGGTAGGCCCGAAGAACTCACGTGGGAGGTATACAGAGATACTTTGATAGAGCAGGCCGAACAGGGGGTGGATTACTTCACTATCCATGCGGGAGTGCTCCTCAGATATATTCCTTTTACTGCGAGACGCGTGACGGGCGTTGTTTCGCGTGGCGGCTCCATCATAGCAAAATGGTGTCTAGCGCACCACAAAGAGAGTTTCCTCTATACCCATTTTGAAGAGATATGCGAAATAATGAAGGCGTATGATATAGCATTTTCGCTGGGAGACGGTTTACGTCCCGGCTCAATTGCCGATGCAAATGATAGGGCGCAATTTGCAGAGCTTGAGACCTTGGGTGAGTTGACCACGATTGCGTGGAAGCACGACGTGCAGGTGATGATTGAGGGGCCGGGGCATATTCCTATGCATTTGATTAAAGAGAATATGGATAAGCAGCTTGAGATTTGCCATGGCGCCCCCTTTTACACGCTTGGGCCTCTAACGACGGACATTGCTCCGGGATATGACCATATCACATCGGCCATTGGCGCGGCTATGATAGGCTGGTATGGCACTGCAATGCTCTGTTACGTGACGCCTAAAGAGCACCTGGGATTGCCTAATAAAAAGGACGTAAAAGATGGCGTGATCGCTTATAAAATAGCCGCTCATGCGGCGGATCTCGCAAAGGGACATCCGACTGCCCAGTTGCGGGATAATGTGCTCAGCAGGGCGCGATTTGAATTCAGATGGAACGATCAATTTAATCTGTCACTGGACTCCGACACCGCACGGGCATTTCATGATGAAACGTTGCCCTCGGATAATGCTAAAGCGGCGCACTTCTGCTCTATGTGCGGCCCCAAATTCTGCTCTATGCAGATAACTCAGGATGTGCGCGAATACGCCGCAACGCACGGGATCGCCGAGAAGGAGGCTATTGAGAAAGGATTAGAAGAAAAGGCAAAAGAATTCGTCCAGTCGGGTGGAGAAATTTACATAAGTGCTGATAAGATATGACATCTGTCTCGACTACTCCAATTTTATAAAACGACCGTGATTGATATTCATGTGCATTTTTTCCCCCCCAGGGTATTTCAGGCAATCTGGCGGTATTTTGAAACCCCGACCCATGGCCTGTGGAATGTCAAATATAAATTGCATGGCAATCAGCATGTGCAAACGCTGAGAAACGAGGGTGTAAAACGGTTCACCTCCCTTGTGTATGCGCATAAACCGGGCTTGGCTGGGTATTTGAACGACTTCGTCAGGGAGTCGGCGGATTGTTTCCCTGAACTGATTCCCTTCGGAACCGTTTTTGTCGGCGATGGTCAATCTGAAAGGGTGGCAAGACAGATTTTCGGAGAGTATAAGTTTTTTGGAATAAAGCTCCATCCATTTGTTTCAAAGGAAAACCTAGACGATACGCGCTTTTTTCCTGTTTACGAGATCATGCAGGACTTGGGAAAAGTCCTTGTCTGTCATCCGAGTTCGGTTCCGGTGTATAAGCGTACCGATGGCGCGGTTCGGCTCCGAAAGGTTTTGAACCGCTTTCCCCGGTTGAAGGTTATTGTCGCTCATTGCGGCGCTTTTGAGTATGGGGATTATTGTGCGCTGGCGGATGACTTTGAATATCTTTATTTTGATACGGCCTTCAATTGTGTTCATACGGAGCTTTTTTCTAACAACTGTCCCGGAAGGGAATTTTTTTTGAAATATCAGGATAGAATTCTTTTTGGTTCGGATTTTCCCAATATTCCACATGCTTATTCAAACCAGGTCACGGCCCTGCAGAAATTAAATCTTGGTGAGGCTGTAGAGAGAAAGATATTCAATGACAATGCACTGAACCTACTTGGACCAAAAGAGTTATAATATCAGGCGTAATTTCCCTTATTATACCAATTTTAAATTCTTCTGGTGCATAGCAAGGACTGCCATCGCGGGGACATAAGTGACGAATAGGACGGCGATGAACAAGAGCTTTCGGTCATACTTACCTATTGCTCCTATTCATCGGAATTGTTACTGCGAGGAGTAATAGCGACGAAGCAATCTAAAACAACGGAGATTGCTTCGCTGGCGCTCGCAATGACAATACACATTAATCCACCATTGGTTTGTACAAGTTGGTATTAGACTTCTATTTAGAGAAATCAATTATGCGGTAAGGTTAAGGGAATATCAGTATAATATAATTAATTTCAGGCCGTAGATAGGACAAAAATTTATCTATATGGCAATGGGCAGAAGGAGAAGAGTTTCTCCATAAAATGAGTTCTTGCTACACACGAAGAGGAACTCAGGATGAGAGAATTTTACATGAGCACTAAAAGTGAAGCGAAACAGGCTCTCAGCCATGCAAAACCGTGGGTTGAACGACTTGCACAGTTGGGGCTTGTGGTCAGGGGCATAGTCTATACAATCATCGGCCTTTTCACGTCATTGATGGCAATTGGCACAGGTTATAAAGCGGCTAGTATAAACAGCGCATTAGAGGAGATTGGCGTACAGCCATTTGGAAAATTCTTGCTTATTGTGGTTACAGTTGGCCTCCTTGGGTATGCGCTATGGCGATTCATTGAAGTAATTGTTGACCCTGAGCACAAAGGAATGAAGATTATAGGAGTCATCTACCGCATTGCGTATTTTATATCCGGCGTGACATACGTCATCTTAGCCTTTATTGCTGTGCAAATCATATTGGGGTTGGGAAGCAGTGATGTTGAGTCACCACAGGGCTGGACGGCGCGTGCATTTGCATATCCTTACGGCCGATGGCTCGTTGTAATTACCGGCATTATTATAATCGGCGTGGGGTTAAACCAGTTCTATCAGGTTTATGCGGCCTCATTCCGTAGGGATTTCAGTTTTGATGAAATGAGCAAGATGGAGAAAAAGTTGGCAATGTATACAGGCAGGCTCGGCTTCGCAGCATGGGGCATCATCCACAGTGTCATAGGTGCCTTCCTCATAGAAGCTGC
>JBLNAE010000395.1:0-8822 GCA_050259195.1 Ignavibacteriales bacterium | reverse complement strand
GCTATTTGCTGCTATGGGAGTGGCCGTACAAATAGCTCAATGGAGAGCTTTGAATCAAAAAACTTCTACTTGGGAAATTAAGTCGAGGGTGTTAGGAATATGAAAAACTCCGCTACCCCTCATTATAGTTAGCGGGGTTGTTTGGAACACTGTCGCCATTGCCGTCAAGTGTGAAAGCTGCGCCGAGAACAGTTTGAGTAGAGTCTAGGTTTGCCGCTAAATCTACACTTGTCGTCATTTTTGCTGGGCTCTGAGCAGTTGATACATTTAGATCCCCAAGTGTCCCCGTAATATTGCCTAAGGCATCGGCGAGGTATCCTTGGAGAACCAACCCATCGGGATTAACGATATTTCCGTTTTTATCTAAAGAAAACTGACCCGCTCTTGTGTAAGCGTTTGCATTCCCCTGTTTAACAATAAAAAACCCATTTCCATCAATTGCAAGGTCAAGGGCGTTTGTTGTGGTCTGAAATGACCCCTGGGTAAATACCGGAGAAACGCTATCTACCTGCACTCCAAGACCTATTTGGGATGGGCTGTCAGCCCCCGTGAGGGTTTGACTAAGCACATCTCCAAAGGATACTGTACTTGCTTTAAATCCTGTAGTATTTTCATTCGCAATGTTATCGCTGATAGCGGAAAGCATTGTTCCATTAGCATCTAAACCGCTTAGTGCTATATTAAATGCTGTTAACATAATCATGCACCTCCATTGATTGATTTAATATCGCTTAGTTGAAACCTCTGACCATTGACTACCACATACGTTATATTGTTATCAAAAGTAATACCCGTTACGGTACCTTTAGTTGTTGTAGCAACATCTATCGGCACCCCTTTGGAATCAGATGCATTTACCTGAAAAACATAGTTGCCTTGTGGGAGCGTGTTGCTCGAGGAATCCTTCCCATCCCGTATATAAGTATTATCCCCGGACTGCTGATTGGTAAGGTCAACCGCTCTCACGAGCCTTCCCGCCGAGTCGTATATAGAGATACTAACCTTCGACGCATTCTTAGAGAGGTTGTAGTCAATCTCGGCCTTGTCCTTTAGGCTGATCTGATTTCCTGAAACCTCAACCTATTTTCCAAGCCCTAACGCTTCGTGGAACCTCTGTCCTCTCTGACCTATTAATTGAAAGAGCCCTTTACATTTGGAATCTGGATTTATTGCATACGGGTTTAAAGAAATGGTTTTATCATCATTTGTGCTTATCCCCGATTCAGCCCGCGCAATGGCTACGCTTAAGTAAGGACTCACTCCGTCAGATATTGAGGTGTCACGAATGAGATGGAGTAATTCATTGTCCTTATGACTATTTCCTCTTATCCCATCTTCGGAAAAATTTTCCCCCTTCCTCATGGAAGAGGGTTCCCCATGCGTTACGGTTTTGAGGGAGGATATGTCAAGACCCTGACCCTCAAAGATAAAATTAGGGTTTGATAGACCATTATCTCTTGCAACTCGGTTGACTAATTCGGCCACATTAGAATTCGAATCGCGGACGAAATTCTTCACTATTTTACTAAGAGAATCCCATTCTTTTACCGTATAGTAATTGCTATTATTAGATGCAAGGCCAGAAATGGGGTGATCCACCATTGATTCCGCTAAAACAGACGCAAAGCTTCTATCTGTTTTCTTTCCTATGTTGTATCTGACGGGATCGCTTCTACTGGCAGTGGAGCGATGGATTATGGTTCTAATCATATCTGGTTTAAATAATTAGCAATTTCTATGCCATCTGGCGTTAGATATCCTAAAGAGACAAACCAGTTGTTTTTAGCCAGCTTGCCAACCCTGTGAATCTTAGATACCCTTTTGGTGGAATTTTGGAGGTTGCGATTCATGTCGAGTCTTGAAAAGGTTGATCCAGAAATAGCAAGAGTAATAAGGTCTGAGATAGAGCGTCAGGAGTGGAAGCTTGAGCTTATTGCCTCTGAGAATTACGTGAGCGAAGCGGTGCTTGAGGCAATGGGTTCTGTGCTTACGAACAAATACGCCGAAGGACTTCCGGGAAAAAGGTATTATGGGGGATGCGAGTTTGTGGATATTGCCGAAACTCTTGCTATTGAGAGGGCAAAGAAGCTGTTTGGCGCGGATGCGGTAAACGTTCAGCCTCATTCAGGGGCTCAGGCGAATATGGCGGTTTATTTTGCCGCATTAAAACCCGGAGACACGGTTCTTGGAATGAATCTCTCACACGGCGGGCATCTTACGCACGGAAGCCCGGTGAATTTCTCAGGAACGCTCTACAATGTGGTCCCTTATGGCGTAAGAGAAGATAATAACCTCATAGACTACGATCAGGTAAGAGAGCTTGCTCTCAAGCATCATCCGAAATTAATAGTGGTTGGATGGAGCGCGTATCCGAGAAAGATTGACTTTAAAAGATTTCGTGAAATAGCGGATGAATGCGGGGCGATGGTAATGGCGGATATTGCCCACCCTGCGGGCTTGGTGATTGCAGGGCTTTATCCGACTCCGGTTCCCCATTGCGAGTTTGTAACCACGACCACTCACAAAACGCTTCGAGGCCCAAGGGGCGGAATGGTAATGATGAAAAAGGATTATGAGAAGACGGTAAACAGCAGAGTTTTCCCCGGTACTCAGGGTGGGCCTCTTATGCACATAATTGCGGCAAAGGCTGTGGCGTTCCATGAAGCACTTCAGCCGAGTTTTATTGAGTATCAAAATCAGATTGTGAAGAATGCGAAAACCCTGGGCGAGTGCCTGAAGAAAAGAGGGTTTAAGCTCGTATCTGACGGAACGGATACCCATCTGGTTCTCGTTGATCTGAGGGATACGGAACTTACGGGAAAAATGGCTGAAGAAACACTGGAGAGGGCCGGGATTACGGTAAATAAAAATGCAATTCCATTTGATCCAAGACCCCCTACTATATCAAGCGGAATAAGAATTGGAACCCCCGCCGTTACTACCAGGGGAATGAGGGAGGGGGAGATTGAAACCATTTCGGAATTCATACGCGAAGCCTTAAATAACGTTGGTAATGAAAAGGTAATTTCCAGAATAAAGGATGATGTCAGAGAACTCTGCGGTAAATTTCCTATTTATAGGTATAAACTGTAGCTTTACGATGAAATGCCCCTTTTGTGAAAGCCTCAAAAACAGAGTGATTGATTCGCGCCTAAGTAGAGACGGTGTAGCCATAAGGAGACGCAGAGAGTGTCTTGATTGCAAGAGGCGTTTTACTACTTATGAGCGTGTAGAAGAAGTAGACTTATTGGTAGTAAAAAAGGACGGGAGAAGAGAATCTTTTGACAGGAATAAGATAATTACGGGAATGCTCAAAGCCTGTGAAAAGAGACCGATAAGCGTAAAGATTATTGAGGAGTTCGTCTCTGAGTTTGAAAGGGAGCTTCAGGAGAGGGGAGATCGCGAGGTAGAGAGCCGGGAGATTGGAGAGAGGGTAATTACGAAGCTTTATGAACTCGATGAAGTTGCATATGTGAGGTTCGCGTCTGTTTACAGATCGTTTAAGGATATAAACCATTTTATGGAAGAATTAAAGGATTTGCTCAAGAATAAAGAATCTCAAAAATTGGCTAAGGCTGAAGAGGGATATAACTCCAAGCCTCCATTAGAGCTTATTAAAAAGAGGGGGGATTAGGGAAGTGGTTATTGATACGCATGCGCATTTAGAAATGATTGAGGATGTCTCTCAGGCTATCCAGAGGGCTAGAGATGCCGGTCTCGAAAGAATCGTCGCTATCTCATCCGACCTGGTGTCTTCAAAAAAGACCCTTGGAATTGCATCGGATTCCCCAATGGTTTTTGCGGCAGTTGGAATTCATCCGCATGAAGCGTCCGGGTCTACAGATGAATCATTGGGAGAGATAGAAAAACTCGCTAAGGAGCAGAAAGTCGTAGGAATTGGCGAGACGGGGCTTGACTATTATTACATGCACTCTCCACGCGAGGTTCAGATAGATTCTTTTAGAAGACAGATTGATATTGCAAAAAGGCTCAATCTTCCCCTGATCGTCCACGTTCGTGAAGCCCACGAGGACACTCTTCAAGTCATAAAAGAGGAAAATGCGTGGGAGACGATGGGCGTGATTCACTGCTTTACGGGTGATTACGAAGCGGCGAGGAAATATATAGACGAGGGATTTTATATTTCATTCTCCGGGATTGTTACATTCAAGAATGCAGAAGATATAAGGGAAGCCGCAAGGAAGATTCCAATTGAGAGAATGCTCATTGAAACGGATTCTCCTTATCTGGCTCCGGTTCCATTTAGAGGGAAAAAGAACGAGCCTGCATACGTAAAATATGTCGCCGGGGAGATAGCGGAGCTGAGAGGGGTCCCCTCTGAAAAGATAGAAGAAGAGACGACGACTAATGCAAAGAACCTTTTTATATTTGAGCCTCGAGAGGTGCCGACGTCAATTGCTTATAATCTCAAAGATTCCCTCTATCTTAATATAACAAACCGATGCACTATTGCATGTGTATTCTGTGGAAAATGGAAAAGCTTTATGCTCAGGGATTTTAATCTAAGATTAAAGAAAGAGCCTACAGTTGAGGAAATCCTCTATGCTGCGGGAGATCCTTCAATCTACAATGAGATAGTCTTTGTCGGCTGGGGCGAGTCGCTTCTCAGGATTGATGTGGTAAAAGAGGTTTCAAGAAAGCTGAGAGAGAAAGGGGCAAAAAGGATCAGGATTGACACAGACGGTCTCGCAAACCTGGTTCACAAACGAAACATTCTTCCTGAGCTTAAGGGTCTGGTGGACGCGATTTCAATAAGTCTAAACGCTCAGGACGCTCCTACTTACGCCAGGGTTTGCCCTTCAAAGTACGGGGAAAGGGCTTATCCTGCAGTAGTTGACTTTATAAAGGAGGCGAAGCATTACATTCCTGATGTTACCGCAAGCGTTGTAACTGTTCCTAGAGTGGATGTCGAGAAGTGTAGAGAAATCGTTGAAGGCTTGAGTGTGAAATTTAAACCGAGGATTTACGGAAGAGTAGGGTAACTGCCCAAAAGAAATTTTATTGCTATAGAGAACGCAAGAAATAATTATTAAATAAACGCTCTCCGTGAACTCCTTGTTCTCTGCGGCTAGGACTGCTCCTATTGTCGTAATCGAAAAATATGTCCAGCAAACCAATTATCGGAATTACGATGGGCGACCCGAATGGCATCGGGGCTGAGGTGATTGTCAAGGCGCTTCTCTGTAGCGAAATTCAGAGCTTATGCGCGCCCCTTGTGTTTGGCGACATAAAAATAATCGAGGACGCAAAGAAGCTCGTTGGCGTAACCAATGAAATCAACGTCATAAATATCACCAAGCTTGAGAAGGAGAGCTTGAGTCCCGGACGTCAGGACAAAAAAGCGGGAGAGGCGAGCCTTTTATACATAAAAGAGGCGGTTCGGTTTGCTTTAGAAGGAAAAATTGCTGCCATTGTTACCGCCCCTATAAGCAAAGAGTCAATCCACCTTGCCGGAGCGAGGTACCCGGGACACACCGAGATGCTCCAGGAACTTACTGGCGCAAAAAGGGTTGCGATGATGTTCGAGGGCGGGAAATTCCGGGTCGTGCTCGTCACAATCCACTGCGCTTTATCTGAAGTTCCCCGGTTAATTAACGAAGAAAAAATTCTCTCTACAATTGAACTTACGCATAAATCTTTGGTTGAGCTTTTCCGAATACCTGAGCCTGGAATAGTCGTTTCTGCATTGAATCCACATGCGGGAGAAGCCGGGGCATTTGGAAATGAAGAAGTGCTTCATATTATTCCTGCGATTCAAAAGGCTAAAGAAATGGGGATAAAAGTTACGGGTCCAATGCCTGCGGATACATTGTTTTACTATGCCGCCCAGGGAAAGTGGGACGCGGTTGTTGCGATGTATCATGATCAAGGGTTAATTCCATTTAAAATGCTTTCATTTGACGATGGCGTAAACATAACGCTTGGTCTTCCAATTATAAGAACCTCTCCGGATCACGGCACGGCTTATGATATTGCATGGAGGGGGAAAGCAAATCCATCAAGTATGATCTCTGCCATAAGCGTAGCGGTTAGATTGGCGGAAAATAAAAGAGATCCCAATAGCGAATTGTAGAGGAATCCTTCCTTTTTTACCTGATTAAATCTTCAAAAACCGCTAATGCGTCTCTGCACGCGATGGTTATTTCATATATATTTATAGTTCTTCAAACGGGAGGTAGCTAAATGAAAGCACTGGGAATGAAACTAATCTTGTTAATTTCTCTTAGCTTTTCCGCTTTCGCTCAGGAACGGGCGGAAACTTTATCTCTGGATGAAGCCGTTAAGATTGCATTGGAAAACAACCCCGATTTAAAGGCCTCAGGCGCATCAGTTGACATTATGAAGGCGAAGGTAGGAGTGGCGGAGTCGAATTACTATCCCCAGGTTCAATTCAGGTTTATATTACCGTTTGTCGAGCACGAATCGGGGATATTTGCAGACCAGCTTATATGGGATTTCTGGCGGACGCCGAACCTTGTTAAAGCAAGTAAAGCGAGTCTAAAGTCATCAGAATTCGATAAAGAAGTGACACGCGAGGATGTAATTCTAAACACAAAGGTGGCTTATTATACAGCTGTTGCACAGAAGCGCATTGTCGAGGCGATGGAGAAAATGGTTGCGCAGAATGAAAAAATCTTGGAGCAGACGGAGAGCTTTTTCAAAGCGGGCAGAAGCTCAAAACTTGATGTCACAAAAGCGAATGTGAATTTGGGGAATGCAAAGCTCAACCTTATTACCGCAAGGAACAATATGGAGACAGCAAAGATAAATCTGGCAAGAATGATGGGCATCAAGGGCAATTTTAATTATGAGCTTGAGGATATGTTAGAATATAAAAAAGTGGACGTGAATTTAGATAGTGCGATAAGTAAAGCCCTTGATTTAAACCCTCAGCTAAAGAGCCTTAGAGCCAAAGAGGTAGCATCGAAGGCGGAGTTATCGGCTTCAAAAGATGCCTTTTATCCGACGGTTTTTGGAAGGGTGGCATACAGATTTGCGGGAGCTGGCGCAACAGGTCCAGATTTTATAGCGGGCGCTGGAATCAGGTTTTTTCTATTTCAAGGATTCTCAAGGTTATCTGAGGTAAATGAATTGAGGGCAAAGCTTGAGCATTCTGAAGCCGAGATTGAATCGGTGGAGGGGGACACAAGATCTGAAGTAAAGCAGTCGTATATGAATCTCAAGTTTGTGGAAGAAAGCGTTGAGGTGACTGAGACTTCAGAGATGTCTGCTGAGGAAAATTTACAACTTGCACAGGAGAGATACCGCCTCGGCACAGGTTCAGCGGTTGAACTTTCAGAAGCCCAGGCGCTTTTGGCTTCCACAAGCGCAAACCACATTGAGGCTATTTATAACTACAAAATAGCCGTTGCAAAACTGGAAAGAGCCATAGGAGAGAAGATAGAGTAATGAAGGATAAAAGAATCATTGTGGCGTTTGCAGTCGCTCTTATTGCTGTCGTTGCCCTTGTATTTTCCTCATTCCGAAAAAGGGATGACTCAATAATTTACAAAACCGCAAAGATTGACAAAGGCGACATATCGTCTTATGTCGCCACGACGGGAAATATAAATCCCATCAATACGGTTGAGATTGGAACCCAGATCTCGGGGGCCGTCGAGGACGTGTATGTGGATTTTAATTCAAGGATAAAAAAGGGAGATCCGCTTGCCCGGATAGACCCAACGCCCTTTAGAGCCAAAGTGACTCAGACCGAAGCCGATTTGAAGAAAGCCCAGGTTGATTATGAGCTTGCAAAGAGAATAATGGACGCAAATGAGGAATTATACCGGAAGAGATTGATCCCTAAACAGGAGTACGACGATTCCAAATCCAAGTTTTCATCTGCAACCGCCACCCTCGGGGGCGCAAGGGCGGAGTTTGAAACCGCAAAGTCGAATCTCGACTCAACAACCATTCGCTCGCCTATTGATGGAGTTGTAATTTCGAAGAATATAAACGTAGGCCAAACGATTGTTCCTGGACGCCAGTCACCTGCGCTTTTCCTCGTGGCAGAGGACCTGACCAATATGCAGCTTGATGCAAACGTAAGCGAAGCCGACATTGGAAAGATAAAAGAAGGGCAAGAAGGCTCCTTCACGGTGGACGCCTATCCTAATGAAACGTTCAAAGGAAGGGTCTCGCAGATAAGGAACTCTCCTATCATTACGCAGAACGTTGTGACTTATGACGTTGTGCTTTTTGTAGATAACCGTGAACTCAAGCTAAAGCCTGGAATGACGGTGGATGTGAACATTCTCGTGGCATATAGAAAAGACGCGCTGAGGGTTCCGAGAGCGGCTCTGAGATTTATTCCTCCCCCTTCTGTCAAGATTAACGGGAAATCAGAAGACATGGACAGCTCTTCGGTTGTTTGGATTCCCTCGCGAGGCGGAGCGATCAAACCCATTTCGATCAAGCCTGGAATAAGCGACGATACCTTTACAGAGATGCTTGGTGGAAGCCTCAAAGAGGGGGAAGAGGTAATTGTGGAGGCTAGTGGAAAAGGCGCGTCGGGTTCTCAGCCCCTTGGACCTCTCCCACAGCCACAGAGGTTTTAACGTCGTGGAAGACATTATCGAAACAGAGGACATACACAAGGTATATAAGATGGGAGACGTGGATGTTCATGCCCTAAGAGGAGTATCACTTAAGATAAAGAAGGGAGAGTTTGTCTCCGTAATGGGTTCTTCAGGCTCAGGGAAGAGCACGTTTATGAACATAATAGGATGTCTGGATACTCCAACCAGTGGGAGATACTTTCTTGAGGGCAGTGATGTCTCATCACTAAGCAAAGACGA
>JBLNAE010000394.1:0-7353 GCA_050259195.1 Ignavibacteriales bacterium | reverse complement strand
AAGATGCCTGCGCTCGACTTGCATGTGTTAAGCACGCCGCCAGCGTTCGCTCTGAGCCAGGATCAAACTCTTCGTCGAAACTCACAAAAATTTTGATTGGCTCTCCTTTCTTAAGCCCGCTGTATCTGCTATTTATTTTCCAAAGAACTTAAAACCAAGAAGGTTTTTCCCAAGTAGAGAACAAATATTATACAGAAGGAAGAAGTCCTGTCAAGCTCATTTTTAAAAATTTATCTTCCATCTACTAAATTAAGCACTACATATCGGAATCTAAAATTGCTATGTCTTGAACCGAAATAAATCTTCAACCGTTGTTACAGCCTTGAATTTTGTGTTATTGAAACCTCAGAACGCAGAAAACAGTAGACAGAATATAGGGATTCTTAGCCTCCCATTACGGAAGAGTTACGAAAAACGTATGAGTCTTTAAAATCCCAAGCTAATTGGCTCCCTTTCAAATAGAAAAAGCGAATCCTAAAAAGGCGGATTACTTTTTATTTTCATACCTACTTCAATACCGTTTGCGGCATCGGGGTTTACCTCAAGCACATATTTTGCGGGACTAGAGGGCGAATAAACCTTGCACTCGGTATAAGGATTTTGTTTTCCCACACAGGGTTTTGCATCTTTTACTATGTACACGATTTTTCCATCACCGTTAATCCAGAGTATTGCTAGATTGACAAGCGTGTCTCTCATCCAAAATTCATAGTAGCCCTCATCATCAAATATAAAAATCATTCCACAGGCCGAACACAGGTTCTTTCTACCCTGTAATCCTTTTTGTTTATCTTTCGCAATCTCTGTATATATCTTTAAACTGTTAGGCAATATTACCTGATAAGAATTCGGATTAGCACCAGATAGAGCTAAGAGCAAAAGCATAACAAACAGCTTCATCGTCTTGGATTCTACTTTTTAAAATGCCTCTTTGCAAGTTCATCATGATCAAATTCTGAAATGAGATAGCCGGATTCATATTGGTTCCCCGGATGTCGATATAGTCTTATTCCGTGAGGAGTAACCAAATATACTCCTTCCTTCTTCGTGCCTTCGGGAAGTTCCACCTCATAAACTGTAGTTCCCATTGTGCCACTGCCTATGTTTACAATCCTTCTTTCCTCTCTGAGTTTCTTCACCCTCCGCGCTATCTCCCAGACCTTTGGAAATATCTGACCTCTGACTTCGAGTTTCATGTCGGAATTCTCCAGCTAAAATTGACCAATAGAATTATGATTGAAATTGTAAGGGCAGTTCATAAATTGCTCCCACAGATTATCCAAACACCAAAAAATCATTCGGAAACCTCAATCCGTGAAATTATACCAACGCAGGTGAGAATTAAATCCAACTTTTTATTCCGACCGTAGACAAATCGCTCTTTTAACTTTCCCCCACACTCACTGCATTTCTCCCTATCGCCCCAACTGTCACACATCTCACAATACATACCCTTTTCGTTGTACCAATTGAAGAACGAATAAACGAGTTCATTCAACCCCCTTCTTCCTAAAGAATCCGCCCAATTGGCGAGCCCCTCTTTTATTCTTTCTCGGAATTTTTCAGGGACTTCGGTTAAATCACCCGAATATATCTCTTCTTCATCCACATAAATCTTACAGAAAAAACCCATTTTGTCATCCGTCATTGTGAGCAAATAAGGCGCGGAGAAACCACAGATGAATCTGCCGAAAGGCACTCCGTCGCTTCGCCTCTTGTATTAACATCTTTGTCATCTCCGCAACCCAGAATAGTAGACAACGCAATCACTTAACCCTAAACCCCCTTATTGTTTCTCCAAGGATTTTCGGATCATCAGTAGGTTCCGTGCATGAGGTTTCTGCACAAACGAAAGCAACGGGTGATTTTACCTTCGCCATTTCCCGAACGGTCTGAGATAGAGAAATAACCTCAGCTTCGGACGGATCTATTTGAATCACAATCTTACGCGGCCTATAAATTCCCCTTGCCATTCCTAGAAGTTCTTGAACCTTGGAGTTGCTCTTCTCTCCCACAACGACAACCCGGAGTGGGTATTTAAGATGGTTATGCACGGCAAGAAAGTATGTGGCCGCATAGAGTCCGTATTTCTCTGCAACTGCTCCAAAGTATCTCAGTGTCTTCTCAGCATAATTTCTATATCGGTTTTCGTCGGTGAGATAGTAAAGCCTGTCGAATAAGATGGAGGCGCTTGCATTTGGGGATGGAATGGGATCGTCCTGAATCGGTTTAAAGCGGCTCTTGAATGTCACTACATTCTCAAGGCTCTCCTCTACGTCAAAGAACGCCCCGTTTCTTTCGTCATAAAATTTCTCGACAATCACATTGGCCAAATCAACAGCCATTTTCAAATAAAAGCCCTTTCCTGTAACCTCAAAAGCATCAAGGCACGCAATTGCCATTTTAACCTGATCGTCAAGAAATCCCGTGATCTTTGCCCGTCCGTTAAAATAGGTATGATAGAACCCCGCTCCATCTCTAAAACAACTAGTAATTAGTAGATTGAGCGCCTTTAGAGCCAGATTCCCAGGTTCTTCGTATCCCAGAATCTTATAAGCCATAAGAAAGGCAGAAATCATCATGCCGTTCCAGTTTGTGTAGAGGGTTTTATCAACGTAAGGAGCAGGTCTCTTTTTACGCCTATCGAAAAGCCGCCTCTTTCCAGATTCGATTAACTCCCTGACCCTTTCTTGAGAAATATTTAGTTTCCTACTGATTTCTTCAGGTTCCGCGTCAATAAAAAGAACATTTTTAGCAGTGTTGTGCTTCATTTCTCCACGCCCGTATATGTCGTAGTAGAGAGAAATGACCCTAGACTCATCAGAACTCAGAGCCTCTTCCATCTCTCCTTTTGTCCAGGTGAAGTAATCCCCGTCATCGTGAAGGTCAATATCGGCATCCTGGCTTCCGTAGAACCCCCCGTTTTCTCTGTCGGAAAGAACGTCCGTCACAAACCTTATGATTCCCTCAGCAATCTTACGGTAAAACCCGTCTCCTGTAACCTGATATGCTAGAAGATAAGTCTTCAGGTGTTCGGAGTTGTCATAAGACATCTTCTCAAAGTGAGGGATAATCCACTGGGCGTCTACGGAGTAGCGATGGAATCCGCCTCCAATCTGGTCATAAATCCCGCCTTTTGCGCCTTTTGTAAGCGTCTTATCAATTACATTCAAGAACTCCGGGTCGCCGGTTTCAAAATAGCGTATAAGGAAGAGCTGGATCGCGCCGGAATGCGGAAACTTAGGAGCGGTTCCAAACCCGCCGTTTACGGGATCGAATAAATCCATCATAGAATCAATTACTCTATCAACCAAGAGAATATTCGGTGATTCGGACGACGGTTCGATTTCACTCATCTGAGAGAGCGCTTGAAAGACTCTATTCGATTCAGTAACAACAGTATCTCTATTATTCTTGTAATAATCTCTTACCCTGTGAAGGACGGTGCGAAAAGAAGGAAGCCCCTGCGTATCCCTCGGAGGGAAATAGGTTCCACCAAAAAACACCTTTCCCTCAGGCGTCATAAACGCCGTGAGAGGCCAGCCGCCCTGTCCTGTAAGTGCGCTTACAGCTTGCTGATATCTTCTATCAACATCCGGACGCTCATCCCGGTCTACCTTCACAGGAATAAAATTCTCGTTTATGATTTTTGCAATTTCTTCATCGTCATAGCTTTCCCTATCAATAACGTGACACCAGTGGCACCATACAGCACCAATATCAAGGAGAATGGGGCGATCCAACTCCTTTGCCTTTTGGAACGCCTCCTCGCCCCATGGATACCAGTCCACAGGCTGGTGGCTTGCGCCCCTGAGATACGCACTGGTTTCATCGGTTAAACGGCTTCTTCTTTCTTGAGACATAAGATTTCCTCTTCTTATGTTCGGTGGGTTTTCGGTCTTTTCTTAATCGGTTTCCAAAATTTGCGCGACTGTGTTGTAGACTTGAGACACCGTAAAGGGTTTAGGCATAAAAGAAAATGCACCTTCGGCTATTGCTTTACTTGGTCCGTTTTCCCCTGCTTTTCCACTTAGGATTACAATGACAGAATCAGGATCCAAAATCTTTATCTCCCTAAGCACATCGAAACCGCTTTTTCCAGGCAATGTTAAATCAAGAAAGACAATATCAAAGTGGTTTCCTTTTACAAGCTCTATAGCAACATTACCATCAATTGCCGTAGTAACATTATGGCCAACACTTGAGAGGCATTCTTTGAGTAGCGCACAGATAATTTCTTCATCATCTACTATAAGGATATTTCCCTTTCTTTTTGTTTGTAGGACCTTATCATTATTATTCTCCTCTCCGCAGGGTGAACCAGATCTAGTTAAATTTGAGAGGTGTTGAATATGGGGAAGCCGTATTGTAAATGCTGTCCCTTTTCCAACTACACTATCAACTTCTATTCGTCCCCCATGTCTTTCAACTATTGCATAAATAACAGAGAGCCCAAGGCCAGTGCCGGGCGTTGAACTTCCACCTCGACTTCCTTTCGTTGTAAAAAATGGCTCAAAAATTCTCGGTAGATTCTCTTTGGGAATTCCAAACCCCGTATCCGAGAAATCTACCTTTACAAAACCGTCATCCAACGAAGTGCTTATGACAATCATACCACCTTGGGGCATTGCATGCTTTGAATTTATTGCCATATTGAGTATAATCTGCTGAATCTCACTCGTATTCATTCTAACCGGAGGAACCTTTCCATAATGTCGTAAAATTTTTATTCCGTCTAACCTAAAAGCATGCTCTATGAGAATCAGTGTATCTTCTATCACCTCCTCCAGTTGGGCAAGCTGAAACTTCTCCTCTTTTTGCTTTGAGAAAGAAAGTAGCTTCTTCACAATATCTGCCGCTCTACCCGAAGCTTTCTCTACGATTTTTAGGTCTTTCTTAATCTCCTGAACGTCCGTTCTGGACATAGCATAGCTCGTATAACCTATAATTCCTGAGAGAATGTTATTGAACTCATGCGCAATACCCATGGCAAGCAGGCCTACAGCAGACATTTTGGCAGATTGAATAAGCTTCGCCTCCAATCTCTTTTTCTCCGTAATATCCTCAGTAACAGCTATTAAACCAAATATTTTGCTGGTCTCAAAATCGAGAAGCGGAGAAAGGGTAATTTGTAAGAACTTACCTTCGTATCTAACCTCGTGCTTTGTTACGTAGGAGGGGTTAACCAACATACTTGGGATAATGGAGTTAAAGCTTATACCTTCTATAAACTCACTGATTTTCCGTCCAACATTGGTTTCACCAAAAATATCCACAGTCTTTGGGTTTGCACCCTTTATCACTAGGTCTTTATCCATAGTCATTATACTTTCGTGTGTGCTGTGCAATATATTTTGAAGATACCTGGTTCTTTCTTTAATCTTGAGTTCAAGATTCGCATTTAGTTCCTGAAGCTCCTTTAGAAGCCGCTTGTTTTCCCGCAGAAGGTCGTATCTCTCAACGGCATGTTTTATTACACCTTTCAGCTTATTATAATCTAGAGGTTTTGTGAGATAATCAAACGCTCCGTACTGTACCCCTTTTATTGCGCTTTCAAGAGAAGCAAACCCCGTCATAAGGATAACTGGTATATCGGGGTTAAAAGTTCGGATTTTCTCCAGTAGGTCTATCCCACTTCTTTCAGGCATTCGTATGTCGGTAAGAATAACATTTAAAGAACTCTCTTTTAGAATCTGAAGCGCCTTATCGCAATTAGAGGTGGTCTTTACCTCGTAACCCTCTTTCATGAGGATGTCCGAGATTATTCTCAGAATCAAATGCTCATCATCAACTACTAAGACTCTTTTGTTCTCTATCATCCATCCCTCCACCGTTATTATGCTTAATAGGAAGCTCTAATACAAATTTACTGCCCATACCCTTTTCACTATTTACCATAATTCTTCCCTTATGCTCCTCAACTATTTTATAGCTTATGGAAAGGCCAAGCCCCGTTCCCTCGTTTTTCGTTGTGAAAAATGGGTTAAAAATCTTGGAAAGGTCTTTTTCATCTATCCCTACTCCTGTATCTGTAAAGCCTATGAATACATTATCTGAGCTTGGGTAACAAAGCCCCGTTTCAACTTGGAGTTCTCCACCCCGGGGCATTGCCTGAATAGCATTTATTAGGATGTTAACAAAGACCTGCCAGAGTTGATTTGGATCACCTATGATATTTGGAACCTCGTAGTTGAAATTTGTTACAAGTCTGATGTCGTTATCAAATATCTGTTTTCTCAGAAGAACCAAAGAATGCTCAAGGATGTTGTTTACATCTAATATCTCAAAATGCGGAGGCTCTACCCTAGAGAACCTAAGTAAGTTGTCAATCAAACGGTTCGTTCTGTCAATCTCGTGTTTAATGTAATCTAGATACTCTCCTGCCGTAGAATTTTCTCCGCTTACCATCTGAGATAAGTAATATCTAGCCCCCTCTATAATGTTTAATGGGTTACGAATCTCATGCGCAATACCCGCCGCAAGCTGTCCTATCGCCGACATCTTTTCCGCTTGAATAAGCTGGGCCTGCGTTTCTCTAAGCTCTTTATTTTTTTCCTCCAGTTGCTTCGCATAATTCTCAACCAATTCATAAGCAAGGGCATTTTCGATAGCAATCGCGCTCTGGTTGGTAAGCGTTCTAAGGAGCCTCATGTCATTGGAGGTATACATGAGACCGGATTTCTTCTCGCCCAGTGAAAGGAGGCCAACCAACTGATCTTTAAAAAGAAGCGGAATTAAGACAGAAGCCTTCAGTTCCTGGAATGATTTTATTAATTCATCTCTAAACATAATATATTTTTGCTCAGCTATTAAGTCTTCCTTGAAAATCTCTTTTTTGTATCTGTTTAAAAAGAAGATTAATTGGTTATCAAATTTGAGAGTGAAATCTCTATTCTTCAGTTCGTCTATTGTAGTATCATAAACCCGGTAATCACCTGTATTACGATCTAATAAGAAAAGCGACCCTGAGCTAAGAAACATAGTTTCTGTAATAGTACTGATAATTTTATTAGCTATTTCGTCAATACTCAATATCGAGACCATAGCGGCGCTTAGCTCTGATATTGTTTTATTGGAGTCATACCTTTTTCTAAAAAAGGCTGTATCTATAATATCCTGAATCCAACCTCTAAGCGGATTCAGAGCAAGAACCATGAAACTAGCCGGGAGTATAAAAGTCAGGGGATTCCTCCAGCCCCCGTAATCCGCAAGAATCAAATTAGAACCAATTATTGTTATACCAAATACACCGCCTGCCACTCCCGTAAGGACAGTATAAGCCAAGCCCTTTCTAACAATCTCATCAATGTCGAAGAGATTATGTTTTACGATGGCGTAGGCTATCGAAAAGGG
>JBLNAE010000393.1:0-3679 GCA_050259195.1 Ignavibacteriales bacterium | reverse complement strand
AGGTAGCGAAAAAGATTGCTGATGCAGGCATCAATATCAACTATGTATATGGAACAACAGGAATTGGCAAGTCCTCGATCTGTGTATTTAAAACATCGGATAGTACCAAAGCAATTATAGTGATTAGAAGCGGTCTCATAAGTACCTTAATACCTTGTCTTATTCATAGATTTTAATTCTTCTTTCTCTGGCTGTCCTTTTAATGTGAGATACAAGCTTTCTGAGGACAGGGTTCTTCTTGTTCCTTGGATGGGTGATCTTTCCTAAGACCAGAACCCCTAGACTGAATCTTTGAATGAGATCAAGTATTGTGTCTTTACCTTTTGTAAGAATCTTCTCCGGGAGCTTCTGTTTTCCCATATTCTTTACTCTATAACGGATTAGGTTCTCTCCTTCAAACACGGCAAACCCCATTCCCCTTATGCCAGGATCAATGGCAAGGATACGGACTGGTTTGTGATGCTTTGGCATTATTTTTTTATTTCTGTGGGCTGGATTCAGAAATCAGCAGTTCATTGTTCGACCTTTTTTGAACTTCTCTGGGAAGTGATTTTTGTCTTTCTTCTACCTCTTCACCAAGGTTTCTGTACAACTCTGCAAAAAGCAATTCAACAGGAACTTGCAGGATGTAAGAGAGCCTCAAGGCATTTTGGAGATTTGGTACTACATCTCCCTTCTCCCACTTGCAGATCTGCTTGTGATCGAAATGACCAAGAAGATAGGCCATCCTCTTCTGTCCTAGCTGTAGCCTTTTCCGATGTTTCCAGATGTAGTTAATTGAATTTAATTCCATAAGATGGTAGAGACAAAAAACTTACTAAAGTTCTGCGCTTCAGGTTAATGCTTCTCCAATATCCGCATAGAAGTGAAAAGGGGTGTTTCTGCACCTCCCCCACAGAATATAAGAAAACAGAGACTACCCGCAGAAGGTAATTTCTTTAGAGGGTTGAAATAAAAGAGGAAGTTCTATTTTCAGATCACCGCATGGTTTTTATGCAACTTTCAGAGCTAAAAATAGTTCCTCACAAAGATGAATGGTTAATTACTAATGAAAAAGTATTAGGAGTCTATGAAGCTAAGTGCTCATATGTCTGTAAATGGATTCAACAGGTTAAAATATAGTGCAAAGAATTTAGCACCACAATTCCCCATCTCCTTTAATTCACCGAATACTCCAATGTGTGGAGTATTATGATTAGTATAGAAGAAGCAAAGAAATTGTTAGGTGATCCAAACGTCTCTGATGAAGAGGCTGAAGAAATCAGAGATGCCTGTTATGCCCTTGCAGAGCTTGCTCTAGAGGTTTTCCGTTCATCAAAGGGAAGCAATGTAAAAGAGAGAAGAGGAAAATCTCTCAAAGCGGATAAAAACTCTTCTGATATCCAGAAAGGAGTTGTTCTCAATAGTACGTCCGGTGTGAATTAAAAATTTGCCAAACGGCTAAAGAAATTGTGATAAAAGGTATGAAAACATAGGGTTGGGTTTTTAGGTTCCCCCCATTTAACTGCCCTACTCTTTAGGGCGGATCAATGGGGCAACCGTACAATCCTTTTGAGTTTATGAAAGGAATTATTTATACAAGAGTATCAGGCGACGAGCAGGTAAAAGGAACCTCTTTGGAATTCCAAGAGGAGGTTTGTCGTAAGTACTGTGAACAAAAAGGTATTGAAATTATAGAGATCTTCCGTGAGAAAGGCGAAACTGCAAAAGATTTAAGCCTCAATAATAGACAGCAATTTCTAAAGGCCCTTGAGTTCTGTCGTAAAAATAAGAATCAAATTCAGACGTTTGTTGTATTAAGAGTAGATAGATTTGCACGCAACACTGAAGATCACTTTGCTGTGCGCAAAATCCTTCTAGGTTATGGGACAACACTCCATTCTGTTACTGAGCCTATTGGCAACAAACCGGCAGAAAAGTTCATCGAGACAGTGCTTGCAGGTGCAGCAGAATATGACAATACAATAAGGAAGCAAAGGTGTAGCGATGGTATGAGCACAAAGATAAATCAGGACATCTATCCCTGGAGACCACCTCTTGGATACAAGTGTGCACATTTTAAAAAACGGGGAGAAAAGAAGACCGAACCAGATAAACCGGATGAAGAAATCTTCCCGATTATTCAGAGGGCACTCAAAGAATATTCAAAAGGGATATACTCCCAGATGGAACTGGTGCGATTGCTTGATAAATGGGGATTAAAATCCATTCGCGGCAAGAAAACTACTCCGCAGTTAGTAGACAGGATACTTGGTAGATACCTCAAGTTTTATGCGGGTGTATTGGAAAACCCCTGGACCGGAGAAGATAGGGATGGATTACATACTGCAATGATTACGAAAGATGAGCTCTATAGAATACAGCTTATCCGTGCTGGCAAAGCCCATGCAGTTAAACGAATTAAATACAACCCGGAGTTCCCCCTTCGTAAAACAGTAATGTGTGGTGCCTGTGGTAGACCGTTAACGGGGAGCCGCTCTCGTGGGAATGGGGGTGCATATTCTTATTACCACTGTCACAATAAAAATTGCTCTCAGTATGGAAAGGGCACCGGGAAAGAAAACCTTGAGAGAGAGTTTCTGCAATGTTTAAAAAAAATTACTCCAAAAGAAGAATTTCTTGGGGTATTCAGTAAAACGGTACTGGATCTATGGCAGAACCAAGGTAAGAGTTCTGAGTCGGAAGTAAAAAAATATGAACATCAGCTTACCATGCTCGAGGCTAGAAGAAAGAGAATTTTTGAGATGAGAGAGGAAGGCTCTTATACAAGAGAGGAGTTTCAGGAGCGGAAGGAAGAAATAGAAAATGAAATCGCCTCTGTAAAAATATCACTAAGCGAATCCAAGATAGACCAGTTTGATATTGAGGGTGCTTTAACCTATGCAACAAACTTTATCAGAAACGTAAGCAGGCAGTGGTTTGATCTGTCACCTCAGTTTCGCCCCCGGTTCCAAAAGTTAATATTCCCGGAGGGAATACTGTACCAGAGAGAAAAAGGATTTGGAACCGCCAAATTGGGTATTATTTTCGAGCTAAATCAGCACTTTGACGGTGAAAAATCCCAAGTAGTGGACTCCTTGCGAATCAGTTGGAACCAAATTATAGAAGAATTGATGGTCTGGCAACAATTGCAAGCAGATATAAAGCTAGCTCTTACAGCTTAAGGCCTATCGCTTAGCTAATACCGCAAAACGGCATTTGCCTTGATTATTGAAAATGAAAAGGGCAAGTTTCACAAAGAAGCTTCAGGAGGACACAAAGATTGTTATACTTTATTTTGAATTCTTTCTCATGCATGGAGTATAGCTGGTATGGATAATAGGAATAGCTGTGGAAATGTGTGCTTTAAGGCAATAAAAGTGCATGAGGTTGGGTTGAGGTCACTTCATCAGAATGTTGTGGCCGCAATTACACCGTTGAGTTTGAGGTTACTGGTTAGATAAATGGGAAGGTTTTGAAGTCTATTTATTATTTCTATTTTTCAAATTCTTGAAGGAAGATCGTAACTGTTTACGAAAAGAAATAAAGCATTTCCCTGCTGAAAAGAATGCACTACTAATGGGATAGGGGTGGGATTGTCTTAAAGGTGAGGTGAGTAAAAATGGTTAAAGGCGTTCTTATTGGTGTAGTTGTAGCTCTCCTAAGTTTTTTCGTAAAGGAGTACTATCAGGATTATAGA
>JBLNAE010000392.1:0-24842 GCA_050259195.1 Ignavibacteriales bacterium | reverse complement strand
AGACAATAAAGCTGTTAAAAGATAATCTATCAGATGAAGAGATTATAAAGCTATATGCTTCTATAGGTTACGGGGAGGAGGCTCAAAAACTCTTCTCTTAGTTCTGTCCAGTTTTCAGGTATAATATCCTCATTGGAGGAAGCCGTTGATCCGAAATATTCCTCAAACAAAGATGCAATTGAAGATGAAGCAGCGTGGTAGGGGATTTTACTTTCAATAACACTATCTTTCAACCTAGCTTCAGTATCATCTCCCTCATTTCCATTGCCATTTGTAATTATTCCAGGCCTGTAATTACCTAAATGAGCGAATGGATCCTTATCCGTTCTGGTGTCTGTAGTCGAAGGATTATCAGAAGAAGGGGAGTAAGGAGCTAGAGGTTCTACAGCTTTAACTTCTCCTGTAAGAACAAGTAAGACTATCACTATTGATAGAGCTATTACAAATTTTAATATACTAAAACTGATTTACCCTCCCGCTTTACAAATTTACCCCAACTTGGTAAATATTTTAAATATATTATCTCACCAAGTATATTCTCTTGTCAATGGATTTTGAGATTTGGATTAGCTTGAAACAGCATTAACAACATTCACTCAGAATAAAATCGCAGATTGGGGATTTTTTCAATTCCTCCCAATTCCGCAAGAAATCTGCTATAGGCCGAAATTCCCTTAATTTCTTCTTCTCTAAGATCATACTTAATCCTTTCGGTCAGATATCTCAGGCAGATTTCTTCGCCAAATCCTAGCTTCTCCGACTCCGCTTTTGCAATCCTCTCGACATTTTTTAGCCCTATAGACTTTGCCGTATCTAACGCCCGGAGATTCTCACCGAGATGAACTCCACTATTTACAGCATAGATTGCATAAACAAACGGAAGTCCAGTTTCGGATGTCCAAATCTCACCGAGATCAAAAACCCTGTATCCATGAGGAGGAGAGTATCTGAATTTAAGTCCCACATTGCCGATTAACATTCCTCCATCTACGCCATCCAGGAATCTGTTATCAGGCTCTCTGTTTATATAATTGGGAGAGAGTTCATTAAAAATCTCCAGAATTACTCTCAGGAGCGCAGCAGAACTCTGTGACCTTGCATCAACCGCAACGGTTTTAATCCCCCTTATCTCGGATCTCGCTACAAGAATAACGCTATCCACCTTTCCATAAGATGAAATTGAAATATTGGGCACAATGCTATAAGTTCCTCTTTTAAGTAACTCGGCGACTGGAATAAGTCCCACGTCAACCTTCCTTTCAAAGAGCATCCTGGACAAGCCAGATGGCGGCGTATATGAGACCTCAAAATCATGCCCTACGAGCCTTTCCTCTAGGGGAAAAATCAACGGTTTAACATTCAAAAAAGGCACAGAACCGAGTTTAATCAAATCTATTTCTCCTATTTGCAATGGTAATGGGCTTCACCGAAATGCCCGACCGCTACCTGCATTTTCATGAATTGCCCTACAGTGCTAAAATGTACTTAAATCTCCCTGCCATCGCTTTGGCAGAAATATCTTTTCGTAAATTGAAATTGCGTACGAATCCGTCATACCGGCTATGAAATCGCACACGGTGCGCTCAAGCGATTCGCCCCTTTGAGAACTCTTCCCATAAATTTTCCAGAACTCTTCGGGATTATCACAGAAATATTGGTAAATCTCCTTCATCATCTTTGTAGCCTTGAGGAAATTTTCTCTTATTTTTTTATTCATATAAACGGTTTCAAAAAGATAACCGCGAAGCTCAACTATCGCTTCTTCAACCTCTTCGCTCATAATCACTTTTTTTTCACCGAGCTTTTTGGTTTCAAATATAATATCCGTAACCATAGCGTTAATTCTTTCAGAATTAGTCTTACCGAGAACATTCACACATTCCTTTGGCACATCGTCAATTGTAATAATTCCCGCCCTTATTGCGTCATCAACATCGTGATTAGCATAAGCCACTAAATCCGAGAGCCTTACAACCTGCCCTTCCATTGTTTCAGGATGATATTTCGGATTATCGAGTGGCCCCATGCCCTTTGAATGTTTTGAGATTCCGTCTCGCACCTCGTATGTCAGGTTCAGCCCCTGACCGTCTTTTTCGAGAACATCCACAACGCGGAGGCTGTGGATTACGTGCTTGAATCCGCCAGGAAATATTTCATTAAGCGCCGCCTCACCGGCATGTCCAAACGGCGTATGGCCTAAATCATGTCCCAACGCAATCGCCTCTGTCAGGTCTTCGTTGAGCCGAAGAGCCTTTGAAATCGTTCTTGCGATCTGAGAGACCTCTATTACGTGGGTGAGTCTAGTTCTGTAGTGGTCTCCCGTTGGAGAGAGAAAGACCTGAGTCTTATGCTTCAGCCTTCGGAAGGATTTCGAGTGTATTATTCTGTCCCTGTCCCTCTGAAAGGCAGGCCGGATAGGACATGGATCCTCAGGCTTCATTCTCCCTTTTGTCTCAGAACTCAGAGCGGCAAAAGGAGAAAACACTTTTCTTTCTATTTCCTCAAGCTCTTCCCTTATTGTCAACCTAAAACCTCTATATCCTAATCCGAACCCCTTGTTGCCTCAGAAACTCCTTCGCTTCCCGGATAGAATACTCGCCATAATGAAAAATGGAAGCGACGAGCGCGGCATCAGCCTCTCCTGAGGTCAGCCCTTCATAGAGATGCTGCAGGTTTCCCGCACCTCCTGAGGCGATTACGGGAATTCCAACAGACCGAGATACAGCCTTTGTAAGCCCTAAATCGTATCCCGCTTTTGTGCCGTCCCTGTCCATGCTTGTAAGAAGAACTTCTCCCGCTCCAAACTCCTCCATTTTTTGCGCCCACTCTACAGCGTCTATTTCAGTAGGGTTTCTTCCGCCATGAGTAAAGACCTCCCATTTAGACGGAGAAACCATTTTTGCGTCAATTGCAACCACTATACACTGGCTTCCAAACCTGTCCGCGGCTCTTTTGACAAAATCAGGATTTTTTACAGCCGCCGTATTTGTTGAAACCTTATCGGCTCCCGCAAGGAGGAGTTGCCTTACATCCTCCAAGGTTCTAACTCCGCCTCCGACTGTAAGGGGCACAAAGACCTCTCCTGCCGTGCGCTCTACAACGTCAATCATTGTTTTTCTTTCTTCAAAAGAAGCCGTGATGTCGAGAAACGTAATTTCATCCGCTCCCTCTTGGCTATAGTGCTTTGCAACCTCAACTGGGTCTCCAGCATCTCGAAGGTTCAAGAACTTCACTCCCTTTACGACTCTTCCGTCTTTTACATCGAGGCAAGGAATTATTCTTTTTGCAAGCATGGAGAAAACCACTGTTTAACCACAGAGATACTAGAATAGAATACAGAATACAGGGGGTTTCATTCTGTGTTCCGTATCCTGTATTCTACATTCTGTATTCTGTCTACTGGATCTACTGTGCCTTAGCGGCCGAAAGTCACGAAAACTTTTGTATCGCTTCCTTTAGATTGATCTTGCCTGTGTAAATTGACTTACCGAGAATAACACCCGCAAGACCGACATTCTCAAGGGAAGAGAGTTTTTCTATATCCTCCATAGATGATATGCCGCCTGATGCTACCACCGGAATAGGAGAGGATTTAACAAACCTCTCAATAGAGTTTGGGTTGATTCCACCCATAGTTCCGTCGCGATCAATGTCCGTGTGAATAACAAGAGAAACACCAGCCGCTTCTAGACCATTGAGGACGGATTCAGTGTCTAAGTCTATCACTTCTTTCCATCCCTTTATCGCAATCCTTCCCATTTTGGTATCAATCCCTACGGCTATCATTTGAGGAAATCTCATGCACGCTTCGGTTAAAAATTCCAGGTTATAGAACGCTGCCGTGCCGAGTATAATCCTGGTTATACCTGATTCTAAATACTTTTCAATCGTTTTAATATTTCTTATCCCCCCTCCAACCTGCACACGAGCGGAAATAGAATTCACAATCTCTTTTATTATATCGAAATTCTTTGGCTCGCCCGAAAACGCCCCGTCAAGATCAACAACATGGATTAGCCCGGCTCCACAATCTTGCCACTGCTTTGCGATTTCCAGAGGGCTTTCAGAGAAAACTGTTTCGGTTCCCTCTTCCCCCTTAAAAAGTCTCACGCATTTTCCGTTTTTTAAGTCAATGGCGGGAATGATAAGCACTTACTTTTGCTCCAGAAATTTACTAAGATTATCCGCCACCTCCTGGATTCCTTCTGTTGCAATTTCATCAGCCGTTACCCACTTTCCTTTTCTCTTAAAGAACTTTCCAACCTCGGCAACATTCTCGAAAAGCGGCTTTTGAGTCTCGGTAAAATAGGTATCCCAAACTACTTCTCCGTTTGCGGTATTCATTAATTGAACCCCAAATGCAACAGATGCAGGAGAGACTACTGATAATCCTGTTCCTTCTCTCTCTCTATACACAAATATGTTTCCAACTAAAACAGCGTCAGCACCGAGGTTTTTACCCGCTTTGAGGGCAGCCTCCCCGTATGTTAACTCCGGATTTTTCTTTTTTACATTTTCAAATTCCGCAATCGAATTATCAAGAGAAATTATGCTAACCCCTTTTATTTTGGATAATAGCTCATTATGCAAGGCGCTGGTCAAAAATCCTTCTTTCCCGGATGTAATTTCCTCTTCAGATGAAAACGGTATCAATGCAATTGTCTTTATATTTATCTCAACAGATTTCCCAGGAACTCGCTCAGGAACTTTTTCCGCTCTCTGAATCGGAACAGTACAGGAAATTATGAACATACAAATCAGAGCTAATGAGAGCGAATAGGGGTTAATTGATTTCATGCCTATAAATATACAGGAATATACGATTAGTTAAAGAACCGGAAGTAGTGGCGTTTCGCGAAATGCCCCTGCGACTCCAACTCTATAAGAGTAACACTCGCCGGAGCGTTATATCTAATTGGCGCAAGTGTAAGGCCGAGGCCGTTATTTACATTAATAAACATTGAACCCAATCGGTATTGGCCCGATAAATAACTCGTTTCAAAGAGCGCCGGAGCCAGCTTGATTCCAAACAGCCAAAGAGCAACTTGCCCGCCGTGAGTGTGCCCGGCAAGAAAAATGTCGTAGTGGTTTTTTGCCGCAAATTCAATAAGCTGGGGCGACGGCTGGTGGGTGATGAAAATTTTAAGAGCTGATCCATTGATTTGGCTTGCCAGAGTTTTTAATATGTCTCCATTGGGGTGTTTACTGTATATGTTTGTCACTAAAGTCATATAAACTGTTGAGGACCTTATTCCGAGTGGAATGTTTCTGTCTTCAAAAAACACTACGCCCCGTTCCTTCAAACTCCGAACGATCTGTTTCGGATTAGACCAGTAGTCGTGGTCGCCAAGACAGGCGTATATCCCGTATTTCGATTTAATTCTTCCCATCATTTCCGCGCCAATTTGTATATATTCAGTGCCATAAGTTACAAGGTCGCCTGTAAAAATTACGATGTCCGGCTCAAGTTTGTTAACCGCGTTTATATACCTTTCCATCCTCGACTCTACCGTTCGGTTATCAGCCTGAATGTCGCTTATGTGGACTATTCTAAAGCCGTGCAGATCATCAGGGAGGTTTGGGATTTTTACTTTAATCTCTACGGTCTTGACCGTTTTTGTATCGAGATAGATTTTTGCCGTAACGTAAACCACAGTCGCACCGGTAAGAATGACTACGAGCCAGGCATGAGCCATTTTCAACTGAATAAAATGTGATTTATAAACAAGAGAAACCAGAAACCTTGCCATCTCTAGACCGAAAAGTAAGATTCCAAGTTGCGAGACAAAAACCAGTCCGAACCAGAACGGATACATAAAAAAATAATCAATAACCTTGTTCCCATCTCGCATAGCATAAATAATCCCTTGCACATTGAATAAATTGCCAACTAAGCCGAGAATTGGATATATGAACAGGTAAATAACAACGACAAGCACCATCCACTTTATATAAATTTGGTTCCAGTTAGTAACCTGATTAATTGCACCTGTCACCCTCCAGCCAACGTATGAACTCATCAAAATCATAATGGCAGACAAGAATAGAACAGCTTTTAGAACCCAGGACAATCGAAGTCTCCTTAATTTCCGTTTTATAACTCAATTTATATTATGCCGCAAAATGACGGTGAAATTTGAAAAATTCAGCTTTGGCATTCTATATGAGGAATTTGAGATTATAGTAGTTAGGGGAAGAGAAAGAGTAAATTAAGCCCTATTGTAAAAAATCAGGGTTTCTATAAAATTAGGTGGTGGGTTTAAATTATCTATAGAAATGGAGAAGAGTGTTATGTATCCTTCAAAGGCATTCATAGATAGATTTCCTATTCTTTTTCTAGCTATGATTTTCTCTAAGAAAATTGCCTTAAGAACCTAATATCGTTCTCGAAAAATAACCTGATGTCGTTTATGCCGAATTTAAGCATGGTGATTCTTTCAATGCCCATTCCAAACGCAAACCCCGTGTATCGCTCCGGGTCATAATTGACGCTTTTAAATACCTCAGGGTCTACCATTCCGCATCCGAGAATCTCAAGCCATCCGGAGTTCTTGCACACCCTGCATCCCTTTCCTCCACAGATTACACACTCGATGTCTACCTCCGCGCTCGGCTCCGTGAAAGGAAAAAAGCTAGGCCTGAACCTAATCCCTGCATTTGAGCCGAAGGTGAGCCTTGCAAATTCGGTGAGCACTCCCTTCAGGTCGCCAAACGTTATGTGCTCATCAACCAAAAGCCCTTCTACCTGATGAAACATAGGAGTATGCGATACATCGCTATCGCATCTGTAGACCTTGCCGGGCGCGATTATTTTTACAGGCGGCTTTTGTTTTTCCATAATCCTGATTTGAACGGGAGACGTATGGGTTCTAAGAACTACTTCATCCGAGATGTAAAATGTATCCTGCATGTCCCTTGCCGGATGGTCTTTGGGTATGTTGAGCGCTTCAAAATTGTAGTAATCAAGCTCGACCTCCGGGCCTTCTGCGACCTCAAATCCCATCCTCTCAAAAATGGATATAATCTCTTCCATTACCTGGGTTATCGGATGCTTCGCTCCGAGACGAACCCCACGTCCCGGAAGCGTAATGTCCACACGCTCTTTGAGAAGCACAAGGTTTTTTTTCTCTTCTTTTATTTCCTCAAATCTCCTATCAAACAAGTTTTCTATAAACCTCTTTGCTTCATTTATAAGTCGCCCCATCTCGGGCCTCTCCGCCTCCGGAACCTCGGGCATCCTTTTTAGAAACTCCGTGATAACTCCCTTCCTTCCGAGAAATTTCGCCTTCACATTTTGGAGAGCAACCTCATCGGAAGCCACTTTCAACTCCTTTGCCGCTTCAATCTTTATCTCTTCGAGCTTTTCCTTCATCTGTTTTTGACTCCTTTCGTAAGACAATATACAACTAAGCGAGATTCATTGTCTGTCATTTGAGGAGAGAAATGACGAAGCAATCTCAAATGGGGATTGCTTCACTTCGTTCGCAATGACAGAAGAAGAATAGTAGAGGCAATTAACTTCGCTGAATTGCCCCTACAATTGCGATATCTCAATTTCTCACTACGGACACTAAGATTATTGCAATCATTACCACACCTATAGCGCCCTTTGCAATTGTTCCTCCTACCCTTCCAATGAAAGCCCCACGCCCCGATTCTATCGCTTGATCTAATCCCTTTCCACGAAAGAACTCAACCAAAAAGGCCCCGGCAAAAGCCCCCAAAAAAGCACCGAGAACTGAACCGATTCCAAAAAGAAAAGGAGCACCACAAATACCGCCAACAATTCCGCCCGCGATTGAACCGGCAATTGCTCCTTTGCTCGCCCTGTGCCTTTTTGCCCCGACTACGCCAAGGGCAAATTCGAATATCTCTCCCAAGATCGCCAGAAGGACTAATACCATAACAATTTTTAATGTAATCTCTCTAAACCCTCCATACCACCCATAGAGCACCGAATCGGCAAGTATGATAAAATTTCCCGGAAACCCGAATATAAGGGAAATTAGACCTACGAGCGCTACAATTAGAAAAAGTATAAAAATAAGATAATGCATTTCTCCACCTAGAAAATTATTAAGTGCACTTGTAGTTTATAAGAGCTTTTCGAGCTATGTGCTAAAGGGTAAACCAGCAGCAAAAAGATGAAATAACGAACCCGGAAATTCTTTCCATTCTATCTCCTACTTGTTTTTTCTGGTCCCAATTTAACTCATAGTATCCTACATAACTTTCCATAAAAAGTTAAGAAGAAAAGAGGGATTTTCGAAATTATGTAAAAACTGAGTTATGTAGAGAGCACTCCATCTTTTAGATACGTCAGCAAAAAAGTTTCTAGAACTAGTCTCATAAATGGTAGTAACTCTGTGTTTTCATAGCTTTTTTTGCGTTCTACCAGTATTTATGAGACCGCTTCTAAAAACATTTACACCATATACAAACCTATAACAAGCTACTCCTCCCCTTTGTCATTCTCCAAATGTTTACCTATATCATTGAGAACCTGGGAAGCCGGATTTCTCGGCAATACCAGTTCCTTCAGAGGAGGTAGGGCCATAAATTTGCTTACAACCTCTACTTGCGTATGATTTTTTGAAGATTCGGATGTGAAAAATAAAGCGATTACCCTCCCATCATAGAAAAAAGCCGAGTCGTCCGAAGCAATTATGTATCCCTCTCCTTTATTTGATTCTATGATTGCAAGTCCTCTCTCATTTATCACACGAACAGAAACATAAAAAACTTTATTGTAAGGAAAATCGTAGGTTCGTACTGTACCTTGACCCCTCAATTGTTTTATCTCAGATGGAATAGAAAAGCTTAGAAGCTGAAAAAGAAGGATAACCAAAAATACAATAGTGACTAAAGCCCACCCGAAGAGAAAGGAGATAAATCCATCCCCTTTCCACAACCTTTGCTTTCATCTCTTGAAGTTAAACACCTCAATCCAATTATCTCACTTCTAAGTAGCATGTTTGAAGGAGAATAGGTTTTATCTGAACCTCTTTCCTAAGTAAGCACGCCCTTTTTATATTTCCAGTAAACCACAAACGCGCTTGCTATGAATATAGATGAATAAGTTCCGGTCACAACACCGACAATCAACGTAAAAGCGAAATCATGAATTACGGATCCGCCTAAAAGAAATAACGCAACCAGAACGAGGAAAACGGTTACAACCGTTAAAGTGGTTCTGGATAACGTTTGGTTGACACTTTCATTTACAAGCTGTCTGAATCCGACCTTCGTAACCTTTTTCAGGTTCTCCCTGATTCTATCAAAGATCACGATTGTATCGTTTACCGAATATCCAATCACCGTAAGAATCGCAGCGACTATGGTAAGCGTAAATTCTTTATTCAAAAGGGAGATCGCCCCGATTGTTATGAATATGTCGTGTATGATTGCAATCACAGCGCCAAGAGCAAATTCAAATTCAAATCTAATCATCAGATACAGAAGTATTACGATCCAGCCGAGTACGACCGATATTATCGCCTTCTGTATGAGTTCCCTTCCAACCTTAGGGCCTATGTAATCAATTCTCAGAATATTTGCCCCATTTTTCCCAACAACGCTCTCAAATATTCCTTCCAGCCTTCCCCGGAATTCCTGGATTTTTTCAAAGGGTACCACCTCATGAGAAAACCTTATGAGATACTCATTGTCCTGAGGAAGTCCCAGCTGCTGAAGTGATTCGGCGGGGTATCCGGCGGAGTTCAACGCGCTTCTTATATCATCCGGTTTTATATCTTTTGCAAATTTAACGTGAACCTCTGTTCCCCCGACAAACTCCACGCCCCAGTTCGGACCCTTATGGTAGATAAAAGAGACGACGCCTATCAGGATCAGCGCCCAGGAGATAAAAACCGCAATCTTCATCTTTCCTACAAAATTAATGTTGATATCAGGCTTGATTAAATCCAAATTGTTGAAACCTCCCGATTGTTAGTGATGCATGATTCACGATACATAATCAACCCTGTATTCTGTATCCTGCTTCCTGTATCTTTTTCTATATACTTATAGCCTCGACCTTCCTTTCCCCATAAATCAAATCGGTAATCACACGAGCCACAATCACGTTGCTAAAGAGGGTGGAAACTATACCAATACACAGGGTTACCGCAAAACCCTTTATAGGACCGGTCCCAAACCAGAAGAGTATAATGCCCGTAAGGAGGGTCGTTACATGGGTATCAATAACGGTCCAGAGTGACCTTTCGTATCCGGCATCAATTGCGGCAATAGGGGATTTCCCCGCCCGAAGCTCTTCTTTTATTCTCTCAAATATGAGTATGTTTCCATCCACTGCCATTCCCAGCGTAAGAACAAGCCCCGCTATTCCGGGAAGCGTTAATGTCACACCGAACGCGGAGAGAAACCCCATGATAAAGAACATATTAAACGCCAATGCAACATCCGCAATTACACCCTGAAGCCTATAGAAAATAGTCATGAACAAGAAAACAGCGATTGCGCCCACAACCATCGAAAGCTCTCCTTTCTGAATCGAATCCCTGCCAAGAGAAGGTCCAACGGTTTGCTCCTGCTCGATGTCTACAGGCACCTGAAGGGCGCCCGAGCGAAGAACAAGGGATAAATCCTTTGCCTCGTCAATTGTAAAGTTCCCCGTAATTCTTCCCTGAGAAGATATTCTCTCCTGAATGACTGGCGCCGATTTTACGACCCCGTCGAGCACTATAGCAAGCCTCTTGCCGACATTGTCTCCGGTAAGTTTTCCAAATTTGGAAGCTCCTTCAGGGTTAAAACTGAAACCCACAGCAGGTCTTCCATATTCATCAAATATGAGCCTTGCATCCGAGAGATACTGACCTGTAACCTGTGAGTCGCGCTCCGCGATAAAAAACTTCTCGTTCTCACGGCTGGCGCCCGTAGCCTCGCCCGGATAGAGCTTGAGTCCCTGCGCAAGAAGGTCATCGGGAGATTTAGCGCTGTATTTGGCAAGAAGGGTTTCCTCGTTTGAACCCGCGTCCTTTACGATTTTAAATTCAAGCACCGCCGCCCGCTTTATTATGTTTATAATCCTTTCTCTATCGGACGGCTTAGCTCCAGGAACTTGAATTATAATCCTATCCGTACCGATTTTCTGCACAATCGGCTCAACCACACCGAACTCGTTGATACGGTTCTCTATTGTTTCTTTTACCTGATCAATGGCCTTTATCTGGGTCTCTTTTATATACTGGTCTTTAAGTGTGAAACTAAGAGACTGATCGCTTTCGTTAATGTCGGCAATGTTTTCAAAGTTACTCTTGAGCTTTTTCGCCTTCTCGCGGGCGCTGTCAGAGAAAAAGCTTACAGTAAGCGTTTTATCCAGAATATCAAACCCCTTTGGAAGAACCTGATCCTTATTCAGCTCTTCCGTTATTGTTTGTTTCATGTTGGCGATTTCGTGCTCTACGGCTCTATCAGCCCTTACTCCGAGAACGAGATAAATGCCTCCTTTTAAATCAAGCCCCAGTCTGAGTCCCTTCTGAGGAAACACCTTCCCCCACCAGCCGGGGAGCCTGTCGCCAAGGAACGTAGGGGTCAAAAAGACAATGGAGAGAAAAATTGCAATCAGTATTATAATCATCCATCCCCTAGAAGCCCTTTTCATTTCTCAGATTTCTCCTCCCTTCCCTTTTTTTCCTCTTCCTCCCTGACGGTTTCAAAACCGGATATGCTCCCCCGCGACACGCGCACGCTCACGCCCTTTGCAATCTCAAGCGTAACAATATCCTCAGCGACGTTTAAAATCCTCCCGTACATTCCGCCTACGGTGATTACCGAATCGCCCCGTTTGAGGTTCTTGAGCAGCTCCTGCTTTTCTCTTTGCTGTTTCTGCTGGGGTCTCAATATCAAGAAATAAAACAGGATAAATATAAGAGCAAACGGGAGTATCGCCGCAATTGGAGACCCCCCCATCCCTCCATCTCCCATTCCGGGAAACATCGGGCATCCCGTCATTAAAATTGCCATTATCAAAAACAAAATTATTTTTCTCAATCCTCTTCTGAGCCTCCTCTTGACTGAAACCGAGTTCTAAAGCCTGAGAATTCTCCTTTTTCTATAGCGCTTCTTATCTCTTTCATCAGCCCTCCGTAGTAGTGGAGATTATGAAAAGTAAGGAGCCGCGAGGCAAGTATTTCGCGTGCCTGATATAGGTGTCTCAGATACGCCCTTGAAAATGTCCTGCACGTATAGCAACTGCAATCCCCATCAACCGGTCTCTCATCCTCTGCGTACCTGGCATTCTTTATAACCATTTTTCCGTGATTTGTAAAGAGAGTCCCGTTCCTTGCGTTTCTTGTGGGAAGCACGCAATCAAAAAGGTCAACCCCCATAGAAACCGCCTCCACTATGTCTTCGGGCATTCCGAGTCCCATAAGATACATGGGTTTATTCTTAGGAAGAAACGATACGGTGAACTCTCCTGTTTTATAAGTCTCTTCCCTGGATTCGCCAACGCCGAGTCCTCCTATGGCATAACCGTCGAGGTCAATTTCGAGAAGCTCGAGAGTGGATTTTCGCCTAAGTTCCCGGAAGGTGCCGCCCTGAACAATTCCAAAAAGCGCTCTGGAAGAGCCGTAATCTGCCTCTTTGCAAAGCCTTGCCCATCGTGTAGTCAGCCGGACTGAGTTTTCCATATATTCATAAGTGGACGGAAAGGGCGGACACTCGTCCAAACACATCATAATGTCCGTGCCCAGTGCATTTTGTATCTCAATGCATTTTTCAGGTGTTAAGAAATGCTCGCTCCCGTCTAAGTGGGAGCGAAAAAGAATGCCGTCTTCCTTGATCATCCTTACCCTTGAGAGGCTTAGCGCCTGAAAGCCGCCGCTATCCGTAAGAATCGGGCGGCCCCATGACATAAATCTGTGAAGCCCACCTAATTTCTTAACCGTCTCAGCGCCGGGTCTCAAATAGAGATGATATGAATTAGCAACTATCATCTCGAATCCAAGCCCTTTAATCTCCTCCGGCGTCATTGCCTTTACCGACCCCTGAGTCGCAACGGGCATAAAAGCCGGAGTCTCAACCGTTCCATGAGACGTATAAATCCTGCCAAGCCTAGCCCTGGTGTCCCTATCTTCTTTTAGAACCTCGAATTTGAACATAATGAAATATGCAGGGACGACCCGGCGGACCGCTCCTACTAAATCTAAATCCCCAAAACGTCCTTCATCGTGTAAATTCCAGGAGGCCTTCCCACAACCCACTTTAAGGCGCGGATTGCGCCCCTTGCGAAATTATCTCGGCTCAAAGCCCTGTGAGCCAATTCTACTCTTTCTCCGATTCCGCAGAAGATAAGTGTATGTTCGCCTACAATGTCTCCTCCGCGGATAGTTTGAATTCCAATTTCATCCTTTCCTCTCTCTCCAATCCTGCCGTATCTTTCAAACCTCGATACTTTTTTAAAATCCCTCCCCAGAGCCTCTGCCACTATCTCCCCCAGCTTAAGGGCCGTCCCGCTTGGAGAGTCGGCTTTGAATCTATGATGCGCTTCTATAATCTCAACATCAAACTCATCTCCCAGGGATTGGGCAAGCTTTTTTGCAACCTCAAACATTACGTTTACCCCGATGCTCATGTTAGGAGACATAACACATGGAAAACCTTTGGCAAGGCTCTCAAGTTTTTTCTTTTCATCTTCAGAAAAACCCGTAGTCCCTATGACCATTGCCTTTCCGGTTTTTGACGCATACTCAGCATTTACAAGCGTTGCGACCGGAGCCGTAAAATCAACTATGACATCCGCATCAAAAGCCGCTTCTTCAATTCTATCAGACACTAAAACCCCTATTTGCTCTTCTTCCGCCACCACTCCGGCATCTCTTCCCATAACAGAATGGTCCTTTCTCTCAGTCGCTCCTATGATCTTTACCCCTTGTTCCTCCCTAAGTAGCGAAAGTATTCTTCTCCCCATTCTCCCTGCAACACCTGTTATAGCTACCTTAATCATCTCTAATCCTTAAGTCAGTTGTGGGATCATGGATTCGAACCTTGTCCGACGAAATCCTCTGGTGGAATGCAATTAAAGATACATTTGTCTGACGCAATCTTCCATTTGTTCTCCAGTACAGCAAGCTCATATTGAACCTTTATCTTCTTCTGAATTTCCTTGTCTGAATTAGCAGGCTGAAACCGCATTTCAAGCTCAGTAAGGACAAAAGCCTGGTCTCCGAGCATCTGAATTCCCAAGATCTGATAGCCCAATAGAGCCCAGTGGTATTTACCAAGGCTTTGCTTCATATTTAATTCATAGCTTTCCTTATCGAGATTAGCCGCATATCCGCTGGAGATAAAATCATAGGTTTTTCCAAAGTCTCCTTCCTTTAGAGCCTCAAGGTAATCACTTACAACCTGAGAAGGAGAAGTGGCAGGTGGTTTCTCAGTATGCTTCATCACGGAAGGCGCGGGTGACGTAGAAACACTAACGCAGGCAGAAAGTCCTAAAAGAACAACCAAAAGCGCAATAATCCTCACTATGGTTTGTTACTCCTTTTATTTTCATTTCTCTCCTTAGGGGACAGGTTGGGAACCTGTTTTCTATACCCGGCAAATAGAATAAGCGTTAAAAGGACGAATTTCAAGAAAACGGTTCAATAGATAATTGTAATAAACAGTACAGCGAGAAATAGAAATAAAATGTTCGTTCCTACAAATGTTGCATCCGACATTTTTACAGACGGATAGTATAAGATATAATTAATGTACGAATTGGGAGAGCATAGCCAAGAAAGAAAAGTCGCAATAAGGTCATTTTATCGTTGAAACCCTATATGCTTTTAAGAGTCAGATTAGGTTTAGGAGGACACTAAAGGTATGGAAAACATGAATTTATTAAAACTGATAGAGCAAGGCGGGATTGCCACATATCCGCTGGTTTTCTGCTCAATCATCATTGTAGCAGTCATATCGGAGAGGTTGTTTGCTCTAAGAGGCCTAGTTCCTTCAACTCAAAGAGTTACAAACCTCGTGGTTCCGCTCGTGGCTCAAGGGGATTTCGATTCCGCGCTTTTTATATGCAGTAAATACAAGAAAAGTCTGCTGGCAAGCATCTACTACTTCTTACTATCATCAGGAAAAGACAAGACACTCAAACAAATTTCCGACCAATTAGAGGAAAAGAAATTTGAAGAGGTTCAGGACCTCAAGCAAAACGTCTGGATTCTTGGCACAATCGGAAGCAGCGCCCCATTTATAGGGCTGTTTGGAACGGTGGTGGGAATAATCAAGTCCTTCCACAATATGGCGCAGTTGGGAACCGGAGGGTTCTCCGTGGTTGCAGGCGGAATCTCTGAGGCTCTTATTGCTACGGCGATGGGGCTTGTAGTGGCAATAGTGGCGGTTATTGCATATAACTATTTTCAAACCAAGGTTGCCACGATAAACACGGTGGTAAAGATTAATTCCGTAAAATTTCTGGAGGCGTATAAAGAAGGGAGGAGACTAAATGGCAATAGGGAAACTGGACGAAAAGTCTGATGAAGACATATTTGCAGAGATAAACATTACCCCTCTTACAGATATATTTCTGGTTCTGCTTATCATATTTATGATAACAAGCTCCGCCCTTATTGAGTCGGGGGCTAAGGTAGACCTGCCCAAGGTTTCAAAAACAGAGACTACATCGAGAAACGTGGTGGTTACACTTACGACAAAACATGAGATTTACATAAACCAGACAAAGGTCCCAGAAGACAGGTTTAAAGAGGAATTAAAGAAGGCGCTCTCAGAAAGCAGTGACAAGTCGGTGATCCTAGAGGGTGATAAGGACGCCCTTCTAGGAGATACGGTTAGAATTCTTGCGACGGCAAAAGAAGCAGGGGCCGAGCACATATCAATTGCTGCTCAATCCGAAGAAAAACCTCAATGATCATTAATTTACAATTGTAGGGCAGACCTTGTGTCCGCCCCCATTAGGTTCGCTCCTACTTTTTGAATGCGCTACTAATTGCTAGAATTGGGTTTTATTCTAAGATGGCATTACCCCTTATCATCTCTTTAGCCTTTCTAACCGATTCCGTAATAGCGGGAATAATCTTGGCAAAGTCCCCAACGATTCCGTAGTCGGCATTTTGAAAAATCTCAGCCTTAGGATCACTGTTTATAGCTACAACTATATCGGATTTTTGAATCCCGATTGAGTGATTAAATGCTCCCCTTATGCCAACGGCAATGCAGAGCCTTGGGGCTATAGTTTTTCCGGTCAGCCCCACCTGATGTTGACGCGGAAGCCATCCCGCATCCACCACTTTTCTCGTTGCCCCTATTGAGGCGCAGAGAACATTGGCAAGTTCTTTTATAATCGAAAGGTTGTCAGCCCCCCCTATTCCCGTTCCTACGGTTATAACCATTTCTGCGCTGTCAATCTCTATGGTTGATGTATCCACGTCTCTATGGACACTTAACACCTTTGTTCTAATCGGCCCCGGATTCACAGGGGTTATCATCTCAACCATCGCCTCCTGAGTCCAATCGGGACCGATCTTCTTTAACATCCCCGGCCTCACCGTAGCCATCTGAGGCACCGTGCGCGAGAGGATCGAAGCAACTATGTTCCCGCCGAACGCTGGCTTTAGTTGAATGAGTTCCCCCCTCTCATTTATATCAAAACCGATACAGTCTCCCGTAAGTCCGAGTTTAAGCCTGGCGGCAACCCTCGGAGCGTAGTCTCTCCCATCGGACGTTGATGGAAAGAGGACAATGTATGGCTTGTAGGTTTTAATGGCTTCAATAAGCGCGTTTGCGTATCCTTCAGCAGTATATGTGCGGAGTTCATCGTGCTCGATCAAATAAACCCTATCCGCGCCGTAGGCGGCGACGGCCTTCGCATGATGAGACAGACCTTTCCCTATTAAAACGGCGCAAAGCTCTCCACCGATTTTCTCGGATAGGTGAATCCCTTCCCCTAAAAGCTCCAGGGTCACATTTCTCAGACGCCCTCCCGTGAGTTCAGAGACAACCCAAATATCGCGCCCATCCTTAGGCTCTTTTTTATTCTTAATGCGCCTCTCGTTTATGCGAGTTTCTTCTTCTCTACGCTCAAATAAGCCGCGCTCAATCAGGTACTGCGTGAGTTTTTCCGCCGCCTCGGAGGGATTTTCACCGCTTGCCACTATTCCCTCTCTCTCTATTTTAATAGAAAATATATCCGACACATAGGTTGGAGAACCCTTTAGGCCAAAGTTGGATGCATCTTCTGAAAGGCTCTGGGCAGTTACAGTTTCTATAGGCTTCATGCGGGCCTCCTCAATATCAGATGAACTAACTTTAATCGGGCGGTTTAACCTTTCAGCAGCAGTAAATAATATTGGGATTTCGCATTCAATAACCTCATACCCTTCATCCGTTTCTCTCTCAACCATAATTCTATTGTCATTGAATTCTATTTTTCTTACGCCTGTCACGTGTGGAATCCCAAGAAGCTCCGCAACTTCAGGCCCTACCTGACCCGTTTCAGAATCTGTGCTGTATCTGCCGCAAAAGATTATGTCAAACCCTTCTCTGCCTAAAGCAATAGCAAGAGCACGGGCCGTTGCCAATGTATCCGCTCCGGCAAAGGCACTGTCTACCAGATGCACTCCTTTATCCGCCCCCATAGCGAGGCACTCAACAAGGGCTTCTCTTGCCTGATGCGGCCCCATTGTCATTACGGTTATCACTCCGCCAAACTTCTCCTTAATCCTCACGGCCTCAGTCACGGCGCGCCTGTCAAATGGATTTACCGCGCACGGAACATCCTCTCTCACTATGGTTTTGGTCTCAGGATTAAATTTTATTTCACTCACTTCTGGAACCTGTTTAACACACACAACGATTTTCAATTGAGTTTGCTCCTAATTGATTGAGTTCCCCAAATTATGAAGGAATTTTTCATTTTCTCAACAGCCAAATTTCGCTTGACAAATCTTTTTTCCTAACAATTCTTATAAAAGAATGAGCGAGCTTAGTGAGCCACGACCCGTAAAGCTCTTTATAGGACTTATATACAGCGAAGACGCTCCGGTTGACGAGTGCATCAAAAGGTTTGAGGCGGCATTTGGTAAGATTGATTTTATGAGTGAAAAAATTCCCTTTAATTTTACCTCTTATTACGAAGAGGAGATGGGAAACAATCTCTCAAGAGAAATCATCAGTTTTAGAAAGCTCATAAAGCGTGATGAGTTGGTAGATATAAAAATATTTACAAACCAGATTGAAAGAACATTTGCGACTGAAGGCAAAAGAAGAATAAATATAGACCCCGGCTATATCGCCCCTGAGCACTTGATTCTTTCTACGGGAAAAGGATACTATCACCGTCCATATTTAGGGCGGGGAGTCTATGCGGATTTAACCCTCGTATATAAAAACAAGGAATTTCATACCCTTGAGTGGACATATCCAGATTACGGAACTAAAGAAATGAGAAGATTACTGGAGAGGATTAGAGAAAAATATATGATTGATTTAGGAAAGGAAGTAAATGCATGAAAAGCATGACGGGGTTTGGAAGAGGCGAGGCAGAAACTGATTTAGGAAAAATCGTGGTCGAAGCGAGAGCCGAAAACCACAGGTTCCTTGACATTAACTTTCAACTCTCGGAGGCAATATTCACCGTTGAACCGGCTCTTTCACAGATTACAAAGAAGATCATACTGCGAGGGAAAGTGAGAATCACCGTTACGGCAGAAGGGTTAAAGAATAAGCCTTCCACCATAAATATCGAGCTTGCAAAAGAATCCCGCAAGACACTTGAAAAATTGAAAAAGGAACTGGGTATAAAAGAGAGAACAAAGCTTGAGCATATTCTGATGATAAAGGAATTTTTCTCTTCAGAAGAGAAAACCCAACTCGGCAAAGAGCACCACCCTGAGATAGAAGAAGCCATGAGGGAAGCCATAAAGAATCTCGACGAGATGAGAAAATCCGAGGGAAGAAAACTCGAAAAAGATTTAAAACTCAGAATACAAAAAGTCGAAAATTTGATTGAAAGAATCGAGTCCAAACGAGAAGACTTCATCAGAGACTTTTCAGCAAAATTAAGAGAGCGCATGAAAGAAATTTTAGAGGACATACAAATTGACGAGACGAGACTGTATCAAGAAGCAGCATTTTTAGCCGAGAGAAGCGACATCACAGAAGAAATCGTAAGGCTCAAAGCACATGTAAGTAAGTTTAAAGACACAATGAGTAAAGACGGTTCAATTGGGAGAGAGCTTGATTTCCTTCTTCAAGAGATGAATCGGGAATCAGGAACAATATCGGCAAAATCAAAAGACGCCGAGGTCTCGCACTTTATACTTGAACTCCGCTCCGAGATGGAAAGGATAAGAGAGCAGGTACAGAACATTGAGTAAATCAGAGGAATTTAACCACTAAGGCACTAAGACACCAAGAAGGAATATGAGTTTTAAAGAAGAATACAGGAGACAGAATACAGAAGAAAAACTTTTGAATTCCGATCCCTGTATTCTACATTCTGTATTCTATTTTCGTGCCTTGGTGTCTTTGCGGTTAAATAGCGATAGTAAGCCTACTTCACCAAAAAAGACTCAACCTCAACCTCTTTTCCCTTCTTCCCGCCCTCGGCTGTAAACACCCTCAGCTTTCCATCCACTACGGTCTCAAGGTGAAGGGGACGCCTCCAGATTTTAAAGATTTGTTTGAGTACGTCCTTTGCCCAGTCGAGTTTTAGGTCCACTCCTTCGTGCTTGTGAACGAGATAAAGCTCGCCACGGTTCATGTAGTTTCCCTCTACAATCTCGATAATCGGTCTTGTACAATTTGTAAGCATAAACAGGAGTTTCTCTTTAATCTTTTTAAAATCCCGGCTTTCAATCTCGTACATGCCGGTAGAGCGGTTATACGCATAGGTAAAAAGCCCGTGCTCTCTACAGAAATCCTCAGTGAGAAACTCATCAATAAAAGTCACGTCATTGTAAAGCCTTCTCACCTCGAAAATCTTCTCTCTCCCAAGCCCAAAATTCATATCCCAGTTTCTCTTTGCCTCAATGTCGTCGCACTCTTGATAATCTTTTCCGAATTTCCCCTTATTCCATCTGTCTTCGATGTTTCTAAAAAGCTCTATACCCAGTTTGTACGGGTTAAGAACGCCGGGTCTCGTAGAGAGTGTTCCCGCGTGATGGTCTGCATAATCTATAATCTCCTTATCCGTGACGATCTTCTCGGTTAAAATCTTTGAATGCCAGTAGGCAGCCCATCCCTCATTCATAATCTTTGTCTGTATCTGCGGGGCATAGTAATAGCTCTCTTCCCGAATCATGGAGAGAACGTCCTTTTGCCATTCTTCAACCTGAGCATTCCCTATCAAAAACAGGAGCACATCGCGCTCAGGAAACTCAGGGAATTTTTTCTTCTTGATTTTTTCATCTTCTCCCTTCTTTCTTTGCCACTCTATAAAATCCGGCGGGTTTATGTAGTCCTCTAAATACTCGCTCGGACTTCTGAGTTTCGATACCGGCTTTCTTCCGTCTTCGTCCGCTTCGAGAAAATTCTTTTTGTCGAACTGACGCTTTATAAAAGGCGAGTGGATATCAATAAGGTCCTCGATTGAAAGGCAGGTGTCTATAAGACTCTCAACCTCTTCGTATCCGTATTTATCAATGTACCGACGGATTTTTATGGCATGGTTTGCCATCTCATCAAGCATTTTTCTGTTGGTTTCAGAAAACCAGAAGTTGTTCTTAAAAAAGTCGGAGTGCCCGTAAACGTGTGCAATAACGAGTTTCTGATCAATATCCGTGTTCCCTTTTAGGAGATAGGCGTAAGACGGATTGTTATTTATCACCATCTCGTAGATTTTATGGAGACCGTATGAGTAGCTTTTTGAAATCCTTTCATATTCCATCCCGAAGCGCCAGTGGGGGTATCTCACTGGAAACCCGCCATAAGAGGCAAGCATATTCATCTCTTCAAAATCAATCACCTCGAATATGACATCAAAAAAATTAAGCCCGTATTCGCGTGCGCGCTTCTCAATTTCTTCTCTGTATTTTTGGAGTTCAGAAGAAATCATCCTCCCCTCCCAAGAAACTGCTTTATCGAATCGTATACGGCGTCCTTGTTCGCAATTTTAGAGAGCACAAGATTCTCTTTCTCTTTCAGATGGTCTTCCAAATCATAGAAGAACTGACCGCTTCCATAAGGGCTTTCAACCTGTCCGTAGCAGAAAAGATTGACTTTTGGAAGGAGATTCTCTTCCAGTATCTCGATACACTCATGCGTATCATCGCGGGACCAATTATCTCCATCCGAAAAATGAAAAGCGTATATGTTCCACTCATCTGACGGATAACGCTCCTCCATCATCTTTCGACCAAGCTTGTATGCAGAAGAAATTATAGTGCCCCCGCTTTCTCTTACGCGGAAAAATATGTCGCGATCAACCTCGCGCGCTACGGCATCGTGGACGATGTATTTCGTTTCAATATCTCTATATTGGTATCGAAGCCACGTGTCAATCCAGAATGATTCTACTCTCACGATTTCTTTTTGCTCCGAGCCCATAGAGCCGCTTATGTCCATCATATAAATGACGACCGCGTTGTAGGCAGGCTCTTCAACAGTCTCTCTCAACTTGTAGCGCTTATCCTCCGTAATCGGGATGATTACAGGATTTACAGGATCGTAAGAGCCGGAAGTAATCTGACGCTTGAGCGCCTCTTTGAATGTGCGCCTTGGGTGTCTCAGCGATTCAGGACCGGCGGTATGAATTCCCGTGTATCTTCCAGAAAGAGATTTTATGTTCTTCTTACCCCGCGGTTCTATGTTTGGAAGCTCAAGCTCTTCTCCTAAGATCCGGGCAAGCTCCTCCAGGGTAAGCTCAACCTCGAGTATGTGTTGGCCCGGTTGATTGCCAGCATGTCCATCTTCGTCGCCCTCGCCCACTCCTATGGGTGTTCCCGCCTCGCCTTGTCCTTGTCCCACACCTCCCGATTTTTCAGGGGAATGTACGAAGTGTGGAATCTCTACCTGAGGCACTGGAATACTCACAAGGTCTTTTCCCTTTTTTCCGATTAGCTCTGAATGGACTATGTATTTCCTGAGGTTCTGTTTGACCTTTCCTCTTACGATTTCTCTAAACCGTCCCCAGTCCTGTTCAATCTTAAGAGCCACGTTCGCCTCCTTATTCCCATTTCTCGTACACTGTGCTCTTACCACCTTTCCCCCTACACAGAGAAAGGTCGGGATGGGAGATAACCCCCACCTTAAATCCACATCTCTGACAAAACATGAGCGACGAATAGGCAGCTCATGGACGCCTTCAGCCAAGAGGCTTACGGTTTATGGCATCCTGACGCGATGAATAAGAGCGTCAGTAGCAAGAGATGGACGCCCTTACCTCCTTGCCTCTAGGCTAGTGTGTCCGAATGCTCCTATTTGTCGTCGCATCCGTCCCCCTCAAGAGGAGAGGCATATGATATTATCTTTTATGTTCCCTATGCTCTTTTATATCACCTCTTGCAAATATACTCGCCACGTACGTGAGAACGTCTCCTGAGCAGGATTCGCAGTATCCATAATCTCGAATCAGCCGGCTTTTTACAATTTCAATCTTCTCCTGTGTCGCTTTATCAATAACGTTGGTTACAAGGCTCGTAAGCTTAATTGAGTCTTTCTGATCCTCGAAGAGCTTGAGTTCAAGAGCGCGCCTTAGTCTCTCGTTGGATTTGTAATCGAACCTTTTGCCTTCGAGGGCAAGCGCGGCGATATAATTCATTATCTCGCGCCTGAAATCATCCTTCCTCGACTCAGGAATGTCCGTCTTCTCTTCAATCGAACGCATAAGCCTTTCCTCAGGTTCTTCATCTTCTCCGGTAAAGGGATTCTTGATCTTCTCTTTTCTTATATAGGCTTTTACGTTGTCAATATAGTTCGCGCAGAGCCTTGCAATGGCTTCTTCATCCGCGGCAATGGCGCGCTGGACCTCGTTTTTGATAATTTCTTCATATTCCTGTCTCACCAGCGTAAGAAGCTCTTTGTATCTCCTTCTCTGAGTCTCGCTTGAGATAAGGGAGTGATGAGTAAGTCCGCTTTCAATCTCGCTTACGACCATAAAGGGATTTACGCACCTTCTGCTCACATCGCTTACAAGGGCATTTGAGATTTTATCCTGAACGTATCTAGGCGATATTCCCTCCATTCCCTCTCTTTCTGACTCCTTCTTTAGCTCCCGCACCGTGTCTTCGGTAAAGCCGGGTATCAACTTGCCGTCGTAGAGTTTTAGCTTCTGCATGAGCGTGATCCCAGCTTTTTTGGGTTCTTCAAGACGCGTAAGCACAGTCCACATAGAGGCGATCTCAAGGGTATGTGGAGCGATGTGTTTTCCCTTAATTCTTTCAGAATTAAAATCTCTCTGGTATATCTTTATTTCATCGGAGAGCTTTGTTATGTAGGGAACATCAATCTTTATCGTTCGGTCTCTTAGAGCTTCCATGTATTCATTGTTGAGGAGCTTTTTATATTCCGGCTCGTTCGTGTGTCCGATTATCACCTCGTCTACGTCCACCTGAGCGAACTTCTTGGGCTTAATTTTATGCTCTTGGGTGGCACCTAAGAGATCGTAGAGAAATGCAACATCGAGCTTCAGAATTTCGATGAATTCAACGATGCCGCGGTTTGCTACGTTTAGCTCCCCATCAAAGTTAAACGCCCTGGGATCGGAATCCGATCCGTATAGAGCGATTTTTCTATAATTAATGTCCCCGGTGAGTTCTGTTGAGTCCTGGTTCTTTTCGTCTTTGGGCTGAAATGTTCCGATCCCCAACCTGTCTTTCTCCGAAAAAATAAGCCTTTTTACCCTCACGTTGGAAACAACCTTTTCCCAATCGCCCTGATACTTCTCCATAAGCTGGTTGTAATAAAACCTGCAGACAGGACAGAACTCTCCTTCTACCCTTATGAATTCCTCTTCGCTCCTTCCACGATTTATCTCAACAAAAATCTTTTCTCTCCCCTCTTCGGGAATGAGCCTCAAAGGGTCCTCGTGCATCGGACACTCTAATTTTTCTACAGAACCGTCCGCGCCAGCCATCTGCCAATAGAAGGAATAAACTGCCCCTTGCAGGGTTTTTGAGTATTCTTCGAGTCCTTTTTTAAATAGCCTCACAAGAGTGCTCTTTGAACTTCCTACAGGACCGTGGAGAAGGATAATTCTTCTTTCCGGTCCGTATCCGCGTGCGGCGGCCTTTATTACGTCAACGAGCCTCATCAGATACTTATCAAGCCCAAAGACCGCATCTCTACCATGCGAGATTGGGTCATCAAAGAATTTATAGTGAATTACCTTCTGTTTAAACTCCGTGTACTCTCCCATTCCGTAGGAGAGAATCATATCGTAGAGCCTCTGAAAAGAGGTGCGCGCAACCTTAGGATTCTTATAGAGAATGTCGAGGTATTCGTCAAAGCTCCCTTCCCAGTGAAGTTCTTGAAATTTCTCAGGATGCAAAATTCCTTTAACTATAAATGAAAGCTCTCTTCCTTCCCTCATCTCTGGAGATACCTCCTTAGCACATGAGTATACTATTAAATAAACAAAAATTCACGCAACTTACTCTCATTTAAAAAAGTTGCAAGACATAGATAAAGAACTATTAATCTTCTCTATTCCTACTTTTTTACCCCTGCCCTGCCATCTCTCTTGACAAAGAACATTTAGGGATATGTTTCTCGATTCTATAGAATTATAAATTTTTATATGAAACCCTGTCAATAGTTTCAAACCTAAAAACTGGACAGAAATTAGATTCAAACAATATACTTTTAGAAATTACCATAATGGAGGGAATAACGATGAACATAGAAACATATCTTGAGGATTTGAAGAT
>JBLNAE010000391.1:0-4030 GCA_050259195.1 Ignavibacteriales bacterium | reverse complement strand
AGCCATCTCTTACCATAAATACCCATCCATTTAGAAACCATGTAGACCATATATGCTAAGATTCTATTCCAACTCTTAATACTCCCTCCACGTCTTATTGGTGGAATAATCCTAATTGGATAACCAAAGTGGAAACTCCCATTACCATCAAATCCCCTGTCCATTACTTCTATAAAAGGTAGTAGAGGTGCTCTGTTCTCTAGTTGACAGAGCCCTCTGGCATCTCCACTTGGCCCCCTTTATTTGCTTTCGGTTTAAACTTATTAACGGTTCTGATGTTTATCCCTCCTTAAGATAGTTTTCCTTATTAATTTTATCTTAAGGAGGGTATTTTCTTTATCCTTGCAACTGAGCATTCAAATTTAGAATACAGGAGACGGGATACAGTAGAGAAGCAAAATCTTGCCTCTCCGTACTTCTTTTCTTCTGTATTTTGAATTCTGTATTCCGGCTTCTGACTCCTTAATTGTCTTTGCGGCAAAGTAGTTGCGAAAAGTATAATTAAGATTGCGCCTCTATTCAATCAAATTTCCTTGACCTTGAACAGGCATAGCGGTAATATTTCTATTCAGTGATGGAAATAATGCTTCTCAGGATTGCAGAGATTTCAGTAAAAGACGCGGGAAAAGGGCTTGCAAGGGTCAGCCCGACGGACATGCGCGCGCTCGGCGTTGATGCGTATGATCTAGTTGAAATTGGAGGGAAAAAAAGAACCGTCGTAAGGGTAATGCCTTTAGAAAAACCGTTTCGTGAGAAATCCATTATACAGATTGACGGAATCAGCAGAGAGAACTCAAGGGTTGGGATTGACGACCGGGTTTTCGTAAAAAGGGTTGAGACAAAGAGGGCAATAAAGGTGTTGCTTGCACCTCTGAGCGATGACCTACTTTTTAATGGCAATGACACCGATTACCTGGTAAACCGCCTTGATAAAATCCCGGTGACGGTTGGAGACAGAGTAAGAGTCACTCTTCCGGGATCGAGAAATGAGGATTTTCAGGTGCTGGGAACCATACCTGCGGAGTCCGTTGTAGTGGACTCAGAAACAAAAATAGAGCTTAGAAGAAAACCAAGAGGAAAAGTAGACTCTTCGAGTGTAACTTACGAAGACATCGGCTCTCTAAGAGAGCAGATTAGAAAAGTAAGAGAGATGGTTGAACTTCCTCTTAGATACCCCCAGGTGTTCGAGAGGCTGGGAATTGACCCTCCAAGAGGAGTTCTCCTCATCGGACCCCCTGGGAGCGGCAAAACCCTCCTTGCAAGGGCGGTGGCGCATGAGACAAACGCTCATTTTCAAGCCATAAACGGGCCTGAGATAATGCATAAATTCTACGGCGAGAGCGAGGCGAGGCTGAGAGATATTTTTGAAATCGCTACGAGAAACCAACCCTCAATTATATTTCTCGATGAACTCGATGCAATAGCGCCAAAAAGAGAAAGGGTCTCCGGTGACGTGGAGAAAAGGGTTGTAGCCCAGCTTCTTGCCCTTATGGATGGACTAAAAAATAGGGGACGGGTAATAGTGATCGGCGCCACGAACCTCCCCAGTATGCTTGATCCGGCACTAAGAAGGCCCGGCAGGTTTGATAGAGAAGTGAGTTTAGAGGTTCCCGATAGAGCCGGAAGGCTTGAGATAATTGAGGTTCATACTCGCGGCATGCCTCTTTCGAAAGACGTGGACTTAGAACGGCTTGCCGATCTCACTTATGGCTTTGTGGGAGCCGACATTGAAAACCTCTGTCGCGAGGCTGCGATGAGATCCCTTAGAACTGCTCTCCCAGACATTGATTTTAAAGACGGCTCAATTCCTTATGAAAAGCTCATAACCTTGAATGTCGAGATGGAAGATTTCATGGACGCCTTAAGAGAGGTCGAGCCTTCGGCGATAAGAGAGATATTCGTTGAAATACCCAAGGTCACATGGAAAGACATCGGCGGACTCAACCAAATAAAGGACAGGCTTACAGAAGCCGTAATCTGGCCACTTAAATACAAAGACCTTTTTGAATCCACCGGAACAAAAGCTCCAAAAGGGATACTTCTTTGCGGACCACCTGGCACTGGAAAAACCCTTCTTGCAAAGGCGATTGCAAATGAAAGCGGTGTGAATTTTATCTCTGTAAAGGGCGCGGAGCTTTTTTCAAAATACGTCGGCGAATCCGAGCAGGCCGTAAGAGAGGTGTTTAAGAAGGCAAAGCAGGTCGCCCCCTGTATAGTGTTCTTTGACGAGATTGATGCCATCGCTCCCTGCCGCGCAGGAGGCGACAATACTCACGTTTCAGAGAGGGTTGTGAGTCAACTCTTAATAGAGATGGACGGCATAGAAGAACTAAGGGGGGTTTTTGTTCTTGCCGCTACGAACCGGGTTGATATGGTAGACCCCGCACTTCTGAGAGCCGGAAGGTTTGACTTATCTCTGATGATTCCTTATCCCGGCGAAGATGCTCTATTTGAAATCCTAAAAATTCACACTCACGGAAAACCGCTCTCAAAGGATGTGAATTTAAAAGAGATGGCGGAGAGAATCAAGGGCTTCTCAGGAGCCGACATTGAGTTGCTTTGCCATAGAGCCTCACTTATTGCGATAAGGGAGCACCTGAGATGCGGAAAAGGCGTTTTAAAGGTTTCCCAGTCCCATTTTACAGAGGCTTTAAAAGAGTCAGCGAAAGAGATAAACAGGCCTCTTTGCTCCGCAAACGGGTCAACGTCAAAAGAGAAACTTGAAGAAGACACCGCTCCCAATTTAAAACCAATTGGAACCAATTACAGCGCCTAGCCTTTTAATCGTTATATCAGCTTTTGTTTTTGGCTCGATTGTGGGGAGTTTTCTTAATGTCTGTATATACAGACTGCCAAGAGAGGAATCAATAGTTTTTCCCCCTTCTCACTGCACCTCTTGCGGAACCCAGATCAAATTTTATAACAATATTCCAATAGTGAGCTATCTCCTTCTCCTTGGAAAGTGCAGAACATGCGGCGAGAGGATTTCTCCAACTTATCCAATCGTCGAGATTATCTCAGGGCTAATCTCCGCCCTTTTAGTCTGGAGATTTGGTCTTACAATTCAGACTATTTTCTACATTATTTTCCTTTTTGCCCTTATCGTCGTGACGTTTATAGATTTAGAACACAAGATAATCCCCAACGTTATAACGCTTCCCGGAATTATAGTCGGGCTTATTTACAGCGCCCTGAGGACCGATTGGGGAAGCGCGCAAATCACGCTCAGCTCTTTACACTTCGATCTCTGGAGCGTTTTAAGAATCTTAAACGAGGTGCCCATTTTAGATTCACTCTCTGGAATAATTCTTGGAGGAGGAATGCTTTTTCTTGTCGGGTTTCTCTACGAGGTTATAAGAAAAAGAGAGGGCATGGGATTAGGGGACGTAAAACTGCTTGCGATGATCGGGGCGTTTCTTGGCTGGAGGAGCGTGCTCTTTGTAACCCTTGTAAGCTCTTTTATCGGAACTATAGTCGGCATATCAATAATCTTCTACAAAAGAGGCGATCTGAAATACGCCATCCCTTTTGGTCCATTTCTCTCACTCGCCGCAGCCATTTACTGCTTTACTGGTGGGTTTAGCTTTAGGTTTTAGTAGTCGAAGCTTATCAAAAGACCGTTTCCAAAACGGTTGAAAATCCTTTAGAATGGTAGAGTTATGGAAAGGTTTCCTAACCGTGACAATAAAAATTGAAAATTCCCTCCTGAAAACATTATCATTTCTAGAGCGTGTTATGCACTTGCGAGATTTGTGTAATGAAATCAGTGGCTTGTATTCGTAATCTCTCATCATGATCTGGTCTAAAATATAAGAAAAATCAATGACTTAAGTAAAGTTCATAACACCCTCTAGTTAATAGGTGTTTAAATAAATGCTGGATTCCCGCTTTCGCGGGAATGACCATCGCTGCATATCATACCCGAATGTATTTATCGGGCATTCATAAAGATTTAATCAGTTTCTTAATGGAAATGGTATTAGACCTGAAACTTTACACGGTATCATCAAGGATATGAATACAGAGCCTG
>JBLNAE010000390.1:0-5351 GCA_050259195.1 Ignavibacteriales bacterium | reverse complement strand
CCTCTCTCTCAAGGAGTTCTCTGAATTGAGCACGCAGGTATGGAGTTGCAAATCCCTCCTTCTCTAGATTACGGGAAGTTAGCTCTTCAAAGGAGGAATACTCAAGCATTCGAATCAATGCTGGATTAGCCATAAGTATTCGACCATCTGGTGTTGTTCGATATATCCCTGTGGGAACGTTCTCAAATAGGTTCATATACTCCTGCTCACCCTCTCTGAGCGATTCTTTCACCTGATTTTGTTCAGTGATGTCAAGAATCAGCCAACGTAGGCCAATCAGTTTCCCCTGTGAATCATCCACAGCAGTCACGGTTATCATAGCATGAAATGGCTTAGCGTTGTGCGGCTGCAGATATGCTTTCCAGTGTTCTACTCGCTCCATTTTTTTTCATCTGATTTAATAGGTCATAGAAGTCCTTGCGATTTTCTTCCGATACAAACACGACCAGCAGCGTCCCCGTTAGAAATTCTTGGTCTACAGAAAGCAAATCTGCTGCGGCACGGTTAGCTTCTTCTATAATTCCGGTTGTATCGGTCACCACGTATCCGTATGGAGCAAGCTTGAATAATTCCTTGTAACGCTGACGCTCGGATTCCAGAGTCTGTTGACCGCTAATGAGTTCATAATTCTGGTGGCGCATCTCCTCCATAGCTACTTGAAGTTCCTCTAAGCCGCCGTGTAGCCTTTCAAAGGTTTCAGTCAAAGTCTCTTTTAGGTGCTCAGGGTCTTCGAGGGCAAGTTGTTCCAGCTCATACAATTTCTCCTGTAGAGCATTAACCTTATTACTGATCCTCTTGATCTTTCCCATCTGATACTCCCCTCGTCACTAACGATGTGTATAATTGAGAAATGTTAATAGATTTTGGGGTGATTTAATTGCTCTTAATCTCGTTAGCGGTCTTGTAGGGGATTGTGTGTGGGAGAATTAATTTGGCTCTTTTGTCTCTTTTGCTACTATTTCGCCTTAAAAAGCAATAACTCGAAACAATTTAACCGCCCCTTTATTACTTATTTTCCCATTTTGGTGTATCAAATTCAATACTGATTTGAGAATACTTTAGTATTAGGAATACTCTATAAATTTAGAAGGCTACTCGACAGGACTCAATGCAGAGATAGAAATAAAATGGGCTGCAGATTATAGCCCATACGTTATAATAACCCACCCTTGTATTGAATTCCACATGCAAAATCACACACTTTCCACAGTGTATTACTGCACACCTGAGTTTGTCCGAATGTTCTTCTATTTATAACGCGCCGAGAATATTGGAATTAGTGACCTCGGCCTATTGGTATGGAGATTGCCCTATAAAGTACTAGATAACTAGGGAGGTGAGTTAAATGAAACTATTATTTATATCCATGTTTATAGTGTCGGGGCTGGTTCTTGGGGGAGTAAATTCGTTTGCCGCCGATACCGAAGTAAAGGGAAACACTCATAAGAGTGTAGGACAATATATAGACGATAGCGCTATCACCACAAAGGTGAAGGCTGCGCTTTTGGCCGACCCAGATGTAAGCGGGCTTGACGTTAAAGTAAAAACTTATAAAGGAGTGGTTCAGTTAAGCGGATTCGTTAACTCTCCACAACAGGCCAGCAGAGCAGTTAGGATTGCACAGGACGTTGATGGCGTTAGAAAGGTTGAAGATAAGCTTACTGTAAAAAGACAACAATAGGCTTTAGGATTTGGTTATTTCCGAAACTCATTCATAGTATAATAGTATACGTGTTGGTAAATATTTGGAGTAACCGTTCCTTAAACGTTATTGACCTGCAACCAGATTGATGCATGGCTGGTTTACTACTATGAGGTGAACAGATATGAAAAAACTAGGTATTTTCCTGGTAATTGTTTTAACCCTTATTCTCGCAATTCCGAATATAAGCTTTGCGGAACGGTTCACTGATTCATTTGAAACGCATCACTCTCGTTCTTACTATGGACACCGTGATTGGGACGACCGCTATTACGGACACCAGGAGCGTTATGAGAGGTACCCTTACTATTATGAGGAACGTCATGAGTGGCACCCCTACTATTACGGGTATTATGGGTCCCCTTATCCCTACTATTATGTACCTGGTCCATTTTATGGCCCGTCCGTTGGTTTAAACTTTGGGTTTGTATTTAGATAGGGTCTCTAGGAAACAAGTAGCTCTTGAAAGAAAGGTCCTGATATACTGCGAAGGTAAACGAGGTTTGAGGAGCTATATAAGACAAAGCGCGACAACCCTGACGATAATAATTTCTGTATGTGTAAGTTCCACCTTAAAAAACCATAGGGTGAGAATAAAAGCCCTGAGCATCTCCACAAGAGATTTACAGCTCAGGGCTTTTTCTTAAAGGATACGGATAAGGTTATTCACCCTGAAAATGCGCTTTATATGTTTTGAAGATACGTTTGCTTGCCGTCGGGAAGAGTAGGGCTGAGTAAAAAGAGAAGGGTTGTCAGTAGGTCTTTTTACCTGTACCTTCCATAATGTCTTTTGACGGAGACGTTGATAGCTCAGTCCATTATAGTTGGTCAAGACTAGCAAAATAATAATCCCATAATCTATCGTCTATATCCTTCTCAGTCATGTCTTCACTCCTTTTTATCTTTATTTTCATTCCATGTTGTAATTATACTGCATCTCTCTATCAATATCTGGATTTTATTTAATGATATAATCCTAGCACTTAGGTTTAAAGTCGCTTAATGGGCTACGGCTGCGAACACCCTCGCGCCAACTTAGGCAAAGCAACCCACCAGCATATCCAATGGATGACAGGGGTCACTTGTATGAGATAGATGATAGATCAAATATCTCCACATACGTATTGTAAAATCGCTATTGCAACTATACCCGCCGTTTCTGTTCTAAATACTCTGGGGCCTAATCCGGCATGAATAAACCCCTTTTCGGTAGCTGTTTTTATCTCTTCCTCTGAAAATCCACCCTCAGGCCCAACAAGAAGGGTAATATTTACAGGGAATTGTGAAATATTATTAATAATGTTTCTGATACTATACTTACATTGATTATGAAAAATAATACGTAAGCCATCATGAGAATTTAATTCTATTGCCCCTTGAAAGCTCTTTAGGTTATAAATATTGGTTGGTAATATTCTTCCGCATTGTTTTGAAGATTCTATTGCAATCCTTTGCCATCTATCAATCTTTTTTGTCTCTCTAGGTTGAGACCTTTCGGTAATCACCGGCACGATGGTTTTTACCCCCAGTTCTGTCGCCTTCTCAATAATAAAATCCATTTTATTCCCTTTTGGAACACCCTGCAGAAGAGTGATGTTTAAATTCGACTCTGTTTCCGCCTTTCTTGATTCCGCTATTGCTACTATGATCTCCCCTTTTTCTATAGCCGCTATTGCTCCGGTATGCTCCATTCCACTTTCATCAAAGAGGGTAATTTCATGCCCCACCTTGAGCCTCAAAACCTTTACGATGTGTCTATAGTCTAAACCCGAAATGATCGCCTGGCCGTTTTTAATTTGGCTTTGTCTGACTGGAAATCTGGGCATTTTGTAATACCTGCCAGGAATAAACACAAACTTGCACGAATAGAACTCCCGGTAAATTCTAGGGGCACTATTCTTTCGCCAGGCCTGTCGTGAGCGAAGTCAAATGGCTAACGAAAGTAATCTACTATTTCTCTAACAAGCTCTTCAATCGTATATTTCTTGGGGATAATTTGAGGTTCTATTCCGATTTCTCTGAGCGGTTCGGCTGTAATAGGACCGATACATGCAACTGTTGATTTTAAAAGGAGTTCTTTGTCTTTGCCAAATATGGAAAGAAAATTCTTCACGGTTGACGAGCTTGCAAATGTAAGGACGTCAATCTCGCCGCGCCTCAAGATACCCTTTATTTCTTCTACCTTTTCCGGATTGGGTTTCTCTGTTTTATAAGCGGTTACGACATTGACCTCCGCTCCCATTTTTTGAAGCTCGACCGGAAGGATTTCTCTTGCCTCTTTTGCCCTTGGAATGAGAATCCGCTTTCCTTTTATATCGATCCCTCTAAAGCTTTCAACGACTCCTTCCGCCATGAATTCATAAGGAATGATATCTACACTAAGCCCTAGATTCTCAACTGCTCGTCCTGTCTGCTCCCCGATGGTTGCGATTTTTACCCCTTTGAATTCTACTATGCCTTTATTCTTTACCTTGAGTCTATCAAAGAAAAATTCGACTCCATTTACACTTGTAAATATAATCCAGTTATACAAGCCCAGATTTTCTATAGCCTTGTCCATTTCATCCCAACTCCCAGGCGGAACGATTTCAATTGTGGGAAACTCAACGGTTTCCGCTCCTTCTTCTTCAAGAAGCTTTACCAGTGTGCTTGCCTGCTTTCTTGTTCTTGTAACAAGCACCTTCTTTCCAAAAAGGGGTTTTATCTCAAACCAGTTAAGGATTTCTCGGAGCTTTACTACTTCTCCGACAACAACAATCGCAGGGAGACGATTCAAGTTGCTTTCTTTTACGATCTTCCCGATTTCGCTGATGGTTCCTGTAACTGTTCTTTGTTTAGTAAGGGTTCCCCATGCAATGAAAGCGGCTGGAGTATCCGGCGGTTTGCCGTGTTCAATGAGTTTTTTCATGTTCTCTTCTATTCTTGTTACTCCCATAAGAAAGACAAGCGTTCCGATCTTGGCTAATGCCTCCCAGGGCAGGGCGGATTTTTCTTTTGCAGGATTCTCATGTCCCGTAACAACCGCAAACGAAGAGGTAAAATCGCGGTGAGTTAGCGGAATCCCCGCATAAGCGGGGACTGCTGAGGCTGAGGTTACTCCGGCCACTATCTCAAAGAGAATTCCATACTCAAAAAGAGCTTCCGCCTCTTCTCCGCCCCTTCCGAATATGAAAGGGTCCCCACCTTTCAACCTCGCTACGGTTTTCCCTTCTTTTGCCTTATTGATGAGAAGCCGATTTATAACCTCTTGGGGTAATTCCGTATTACCCTTTCGTTTCCCTGCGTATATTATCTCTGCCCCTTCTTTGGCGTACTCAAGGAGCTTAGGGTTCACAAGGTAATCATAGACCACAACATCGGCTTTTTCCAAACATTCTTTTCCTTTTATAGTAAGAAGCCCCGGATCACCCGGACCGGCTCCGATTAAATAAACTTTCCCTTTCTTGCTCATTGACTCACTAAAGAAAACCAAAACGCCCTTGAGTTGTCAAGAAAGGTTTGTATTGACAGAAAGGTTTATATTGTGTTTAGTTGAGGGGTAGCGGAGTTTTTTCTTTTAAAATCAGAGGGATTTAGGATAATAATAGCAAAATCTAACAGCTGTGGAGAACTCCGAGATGCAAGAAGTATCAAGACTCAATCCCGAATG
>JBLNAE010000389.1:0-3459 GCA_050259195.1 Ignavibacteriales bacterium | reverse complement strand
ACCTCAGAAATCCTTGTTGTGCTTTGCTTAAGCTCGTTAGCCAATAAACGCATTTCCACATCTTTGTGTAACCAGTTTAAAAAGTTGGTGATGTGTTCAGGCACTAACTTCTTCACAAACTCGGACAGATTATCCTTTGTACAACCTACCGAAACCAAAGTAGATACAATATTCCACGGGTCTTCTACTCCCTGTTCCTTCATCCAATCCGCTAATTCATCTTCCAATTGGCTCTTTTTTAATGGATCTATTTTTACACCCTCAATTTGAAGTATGTTGGCAATGGGTTGAAAAGGAAATCCTTCTTTGTTAACTTCTTCCTTGAACATCACCCATTTAAGCATCTCTGTTGAATGTATATCGAACTCCTGTAAAGTCTTGGAGAGATTTTCAGCTGTTCTTTTTGCTGCGGAAGCAGGATTATTAAGTTCATGTGCTAGGCCAGCTGCTATAGTACCCAATGAAATCAGTTTTTCCCTCTGAAAAGATAATAGCTGAAGTTGTTGCATTCTTTCGGCCATATTTGCAAGTATTTTTGTTCTCACCGTTTCACAGTTTCCGATCATAGACCAAAAATCTTTTTCATCTAGCCTTAATAATTTGACATCCGTCAGCGCTACACAATTCGCCAGATGGTGGGTTCCTGACAATAACGGTACCTCTCCTCCGGTCATTCCCTTGGTAAAGTTAGTGATGGGCAGTTTCTGCCCGTTAATTACCCGGTAAGCTTGTATAGTTCCTTCCAGTACGACATAAAAATGGTGGGCTTCATCGCCTTCGTTAAATAAAATCTCGCCCTGTTTGAGTTCAATCAGGTCACCGTTAATCTCGCAACTCATTTCTTCTTCGCTGAGCTCGGAAAAAAGGTCCACATTCTTAAGTTTATTCATTATCTCAGGAAAAAGTTCAATATCTTTAAGTTCGTTTATTATCATAGTTTATACTCATTGGATTTTTTCTTTTTTACTCATTCACCATGATCGTCCGGGATCGAACAGCGTTTCTATAGCCGCAGCCACACGTGATTTCAGTTTTTGATTCCTTTCGGGTCAGGCTACTCGAACACATCGTTGTTGGGAGCAATCTTTAAATGAACATCATTGGGATCATCATTCATCATCATCGGAGGTAGATTGAAATGCAAGTAGCGACAAAGCCAATAATAATCTTTTTTTTAGATGTCGTCTAGATTAGAATCGTTTCAATGAATCGCAGGCCCTGCCATCTCTTGATTTGTGAACGTCTCTATATCCCTTAGATGGAAAACAGTTCTGTAAGGCTCTGGAAGCTCATTCACTCCCCTTTCTATTATTTCCATTTCTTCTCGGCTAAGGAGCACCTCATCACGTCTATCACTCCAACCCTTTATTTCAATTCTTAATAAGTGTCCCATGTTCGTCACAGAAAACATATTCCCGGAATATGCAGAAACCCGAACGTAGCCCTTTGATGCATCCCAAGGCGCTCTCATTCTTTGCATATTTCGCTGGCATACTTCCGGGGGCTTCACTTTGCAGGACAGAGACCCCTCAACGGCCGCATCTTCAAGCCCAGTGTTTCATGGCCGGGTAACCTGCTCTGGGGCATCGAGACAATCTTTCACACCGTGACAGAGGTAAGCATTGCCTTCGCGCCATGTCAGGTCCTAGAAACGAGCGATTGAAGAACATCCTCAAACTGGATAGTCCGGACAACATGCTCCGTTCCCTGCACGCCGAAGTCGATCCACTATAAGTTAACGGCGTCCAGCATCTCCACCCGGTACGCGGAGCGGTCAACTGGTGTGCCCCGCTCCGCAAACACACTTGCCCAGGTGTCGCGTGGAACCGTCACAGCTTCCACAGAACAGTTCAGGACTCTGGCGAACACGGCCGTAAGTTCAAGAGCAGAGTAGCGCTGAGGCCCGGCAACTTCGATGAAGCGGTTGCGCGTCCATGACTCTAGTAGCGTCTTTACTGCGAAGGCTCTGAGTATCTCATGTTACGCAACAGGTCAAATTAATGTAGGGGATTGAGACTCTCCTTTTCTGCGAATTGGCTCGCAAAAGCACAACGCTCGCCCGAACGAGCTTTACATGAACGCGGGCCACTACTGAGCCCGCACATAAGAAACCGGACGTGACCATAAGGCGTCGACACAGACCATCAGAACCAGGAAATTCTCTTTTTCGCAGTCGGCCACCTACGGCACCAGCAACGAAAAACGTTCAGATTTGTGCCATGCCACCATCGACAAACAGTTCGATTCCGGTGACATAGCTGCTATCATCCGACGCGAGAAACAAGACCGCTTTGGCAATCTCATCTGAACTGCCCATCCTGCCCAACGGCACACTAGCAGTCAAATGCGTTTTTAGCTGTCCAACCTGTTCTTCTGGGGATGCCAACAAATCGTTGAGTCCCGGCGTATCGATCGGACCAGGACTGACGGCATTGACGCGGATCTCACGGTGCTTCAGGTCGACCGTCCACGTCCGCGCGAATGACCGCACTGCTGCCTTGGTTGCGCTGTAGACGCTTTGCGCCTCCAGCCCTTTGGATGCGACGATCGAAGCGTTCAAGATGACCGAACCACCGTCTTGAAATAGAGAGAGCGCCTTTTGTACCGTGAAGAGAAGCCCCTTGACGTTGATGTTAAACGTCTTATCGAAGTGTTCTTCGGTGATTGCTCCTAAAGGAGCAAATTCGGCAACACCGGCGTTGGCGAAAAGGATGTCGATACGGCCCTTCTGCTGCTTCACTGTGGCGTACAACCGATCAAGGTCCGCAAGATTTGAGACGTCGCCCTGAACACCGGTGACGTTCTTGCCGATCTCCTTCACCGCAGCGTCGAGCTCGCCTTGACGGCGACCGGTGATAAAGACGTAGGCACCTTCAGCGGCGAACAGCTTTGCTGTGGCGAAGCCGATTCCACTGTTGCCACCGGTGATGACTGCAACTTTTCCTGCGAGTTTCTGTGTCATGATATTCCTCTCTTTTGTTTGACTTATTCGTTACCTCTCGAGTCAGATGCAGACTGATAAAAAAGGATTCTAATTACTTTCTACATATGTCTGAACCCGAACTTACCTCTCTAATCTGGTCGAACGACAGGGATGTCAACCACGATCTTGACTGTCGGTAAGTCTATAGCTATAGCTTACTATGGTAATAGACCAGGGTTGCGGAGATATTAACTACTTATTTACTCCAAACAGGTTGAAATAACTATCAAAAAGCGAGGAAGCTTTCTCAATGTTTTTCTGAATGAGGTCGGGGTTTTTCTTTGTTAAGTCATCTAAAGCACTTCTAACCGAGTCAATATAGCTCTTCTGAAGAGCTAGTGGGTATTTAAAGTAACCATCTGTATCCTTTGAATTCCCATCCCAATCTGGAAATTTATCATAGAACTCTATTACAGAATTAATGTAATCCTGCTGAAAGCTAAGCCACTGCTCAATCTGAGTGTTTAAAAACTTTA
>JBLNAE010000388.1:0-21703 GCA_050259195.1 Ignavibacteriales bacterium | reverse complement strand
TCTAACTTATGATGCACACCAGATAATAAACGTAACTGCCTCTATTTTGGGGAGACCTTGCGTTCGCCTCTACAAATTTCGTTAAAATCCTACCAAGCTTTTCCCCACGAGGCAAATTTAGGCATTAGGTGTTCGGTGTTGGTTTTAACACCCATACCTAAGTCCACCATTACTCACAACCTATGCCATCCGGAGATCCCCTGTGCGAAAAAGACCTTGAACGTACTGCTATCTTTCAGGTAATCATAAATCTTCTTTGCCTCCCCCTCACCTCTAAAAATTCCAAAAACTGTAGAACCGCTTCCGGTCATTGACACCGCTTCTACCTCCATCCCGAGCAGTCTCTCCTTTAGCGCTTTTATCTCCGGGTAAAGACGCATAGCCGGTTTCTCTAAATCATTCCTGAGGGGGAATTGTCCTTCTCTAAAAAGAGAAACGGTATCTTCCATACCGGTTCTGATTAAACCTTCTTCTTCCGGCATCTCATCCCAGAATTCATAGATTCTCCTTGTTGATGTCTCAAAACCGGGGTTTAAAAGGACATAGTAAAAAAGGGGAAAGTCTCTTACGAGGGTTATTTTCTCTCCAATTCCCTCAATCACAGCGCTCCTGCAATTAATAAAGAGGGCAACGTCTGCGCCAATTTTAGGTGCAAGTTGAATAAGCTCATTCTCGCTAAATTTTTTTGTAATCCTATTCATGCCCACAAGAACCGCTGCAGCGTTGCCGCTCCCGCCGCCAAGCCCCGCACCAAGTGGAATTTTTTTCTTTATAGAAACCCTCACATTGAAATTCAGCCCGCTTTCTTTGAGAAAAACCTCGGCCGCTTTCCAGGCAAGGTTTTCTCTTCCTCTTGGAATTTGGAGTCCTGTGGACTCAATTTCGATTCCTTCCCCGTCTCTTATATCAATCTTTACCTCATCAAACAAATTTACGGGTTGCACAATTGACCTGATTTCGTGATACCCATCAGCCCTTTTTCCGAAGACTTCAAGGGTCAAATTGATTTTGGCCGGGGAAAGGAGAGTAATAGAGTTCATTCAGAATCACGGAACTTATAAATCCGAGCTGTAATTACGTCTCAAATATATCAAACGACACTACTTCATCGCCTTTATACCTTTTTCATAAATCATCGCAAGCAGGGGATGTACGATCAGATTTAAACATTCCTGGTTTACCTGCGGACTGCTGGCTGAGGACACATCTAATAATACCATCTTCATAAACCGCAAAATCCTCTCTCCCCGTCTTATTTACACGGGTCATAGAAGCTTCCCAACCAAAGTTTTCTTGAAGAACTAAGGGATCGCTGCCATCAACGTCCTGAGCAAATTGGATACAGTATCCACTCTCTGGACTTTTGCAATCGGCTTTTCCACCGCCGCTGGCCACGGCGTCCTCAAAGCTGCCGTCTACAAGCGCATCCTTATCAGTACAGCCGCTACCATGGCCTGAAGGACATCGTAGGGTCCCTGATATACTAAGATTACCTATCTGAGCAGTATAGTCTTTTACTCCATTATTATCCAAGTCCCCTTCAAAATACAGCACCTCCGCATCCCGCAGGGCTTGCATTGCTTTTTTCGCATTCGCTTCATTTGCCGAAATTCTAGCCTTAGTAACATTTGCAATTGCGAGAGTAAGGAGAATGCCAACGAACGCTGCAGCTATAATAAGTTCAATAAGAGTAAATCCCTTTTCTTTTTTCCCACCCCTTAGTTCAGGCATTTGACACCTCTTTTCATTTATAAACCTACATTTATAAATCTACTTTTTGAGAAGGGGAAGACAATGAGACCTTGGTTGAGTTAATTAACAAAAAAAAGTCTTACTTACTATCTAAAGATATAAAATTTGGCTTAATGTCATCGTATAGCATTCCAGTCTTTATGAAAGCGGGGCAAGGGTGGGGTAAATAGTATTCTATCTATTATTGCCATTTTTACCGCTGTCCGATCCATCAACCGAAAAATCCATAAAAAGCTTCATGTCGCCGAGACTGCCCTCGGCTTTGCGGAGCTTATCGTCTCCTTGTTGAAATGTGAAATTAACCAATATCTTGAAATCCTTATCAGCCGGTTTCCCTTTCCTGAGATTGTATTTGTATACGAACTTTGATGTATGATCGGAATTTTCTGTGTCAGAAGGCTTGCCCAGAACATTGAGAATAAATTGCTTTCTTGGAATCTCCATTGAGCTGCCTTGAAATTTCGAGGTTGCGCTGCGCCTGAGTTTGCTGATTTGAGAATATCCCATTGATTTGAACGTTCTGATAAGCAAGGGCTTTGACACAAATTCAAGAAACCGCTCTGGAAATCTGATCTCGCGGAGCTTATTGTCCTTCTGAAAAAGCATTATGATGGGTATATCAAAGTCCCCTTTTTCATCCTTCGGGCCTGAATACTGCTTTTCAAAGGTGTATTTCCACAATTTGCCCTGGCCTGTTTCTTCTTCGGATGTGGGACCAAGTTCGGTAAGCCATATAATATCCTCGGTGAGAAGAACGGGCTTTAGGAATACAAGCGTAAGCTCGTTTTGGTCTCTAATCTCAAAATTATTCTCAAAATTAGATAATTGCCTTCTAACCTCCAAGAGATGCAAATACACGCACCCGGTAATCGAGATTAAGAAAAATACAATCCCTGAATAAATAACCCTTCGTTTTAATTTCATAAAACAATCTCCTTCAAAAACAGCTATTCCTCGCCGTCCCAATAATCAATCTCAGTACCATCTCGTAGATACTTATTCAATGTGCGCTTTTCCTTAGAGCCGCCCGGGGCCGAGCCCACAAATATACCGACCTTTCCTGAATCGGGATAAATCATTGTATCCGGCTCTATCATTGTGGAAAAACATATATACCGCAGCGTCCTATCAGAAGAGTTAATGATCTCATGTGCCCCTCTTCCAGCAGGAAAGGTTATATAGTCTCTCTTTGAAATCTCGATCTCCTCTCCGTCCATCCGAAGCGTGCCCGCGCCCTCTAAAACATAGATTGCTTCCTCCCGTAGCCGCGCTCAGCGATTTGCGGCGAAGGCCGAACCGCTCTTCGCGAGACTGCACGGTCCACTCTAACTTACCCTCGTTAATGACATTTGGATGAGTTCTCATTACAATCTCCGTGTTAATTTTATTGATTTTTCCTATAAATACGCTATATTATACATAGATATTGATTGCATTAATCGGAGGAACTAATCTTACTAGTTTACCCTAGAATTAATTATAACCGCTTCAGTTTTTTAAGGTTTTTAGCCTTGAAACCAACATCTGAGTGATTAGTTTAGTATTATAAGGGTAGAGAGATCGGCGGGCCGAATATGGGAGTCTCTCCTGAATATATTTTTCATTCTAAGAGAATCCAATATTGCCCAATTTTAATCTAAACATTAAGGGGAAAAGTAAAAAAGGTGAGGGAATGGAAGCAAAAAACATACACTTTGAAGAAATGGATATAGAGCCGGGTGAATTTGGAGGTTTTGCCCAAGAGGGGGAGCTTGAGGAGTTTATTGCGGTAGAGATGGAACCTCAGCTTGAAGAAGAATTAGAGTCTCCAGAAGAGGAAGAGTACTGGGCTCCGGAAGAACAGCTCAGATTGCTTTCCGCTTACTTTAAGGACATGTCGCATGAGTCCCTTCTTAAAGCGGAAGATGAAATAAGGCTCTCGGCAGAAATAAAGAAGTGTGAGGCAAGAGCAAAGGAGATAAAGGCGATTCTCGATAAGGCCGGCAAAATCAGGGGGAGAGCGCCGTCAAAGCGAATGAAGAGGCTGAGTGCACTTATGAGAGCTTGTCAGGAGAAGGCAAAGGAGCTCAAGGGAAGGTTTGTAAAAGCGAACCTGAGGCTGGTTGTGAGCATGGCAAAGAGGTATATGGGCCGTGACCTTCCGCTGGCAGACCTCGTTCAGGAAGGAAATGCTGGCTTGATGAGGGCAGTTGAAAAATTTGACCATACGAAGGGGTATAAGTTTTCAACCTATGCTTCATGGTGGATACACCAGGCGATGTCAAGAGCGCTCTTAGACCAGACTAGGACGATCAGGGTTCCTGTATATTTGCTTGAGCAATCAAGCAAGGTGTTTAGGGTAAGCGCGACGCTTCGCAAGGAGTTGGAAAGGAAACCCTTGCCTGAGGAGATTGCCAAAAAGTCAGGAACTCCTATTGAGGTCGTAAAACGGATTCTAAATGTAAAAAACGATGTGGTTCATCTCGATTCCCCTATACCAAATGGAGAGGGGGCAACGTTCCTTGATTTTGTGCCCGATGAAGATTCACCGGCATCGGACTCTGTCATGGCAAAAGAGGCGCTTACAAAGAGGATAAAAGAGGCTCTTTCAAAGTTGACACCCAGGGAAGAAGAGATAATCAAGTTGAGGTTTGGAATAGAACAGGAAACCACGTATACACTCGATGAGATTGGAAAAAGATTCGATCTTACGCGCGAGCGCATAAGGCAGATTGAAAGAAGCGCGCTCCAAAAGCTTGCAGAGGCGGATACGGAAGAGGTTCTAAAGAGCTTTCTGGAATAAGAGACAGGCAGTTACTCAATTCAAAGGATACTTCTCATTTTAATGAATCCCATAAGATAACAAAACTTATCATCATGGGATGAATCTATTGTCAAATACCGTCATCCAAAAATGTAATCCACCCTTCTTTGGCAGTGGGAGCCTTCCCATTATGGGAGACTCCCACTTTATATATCAAGAAGCCTAAAAATTTCTTCACGCTTAGTCTCATTTTCCAAAATATCCTCTATGGTAAACCAGTAGTTGACGGCATTACGGTTGATTTCCAGGTCATGCCTTGCGGTTTGTGTCATTGATATTCCCGGAAGGATGAGGATTGTAGTAGATTTAGGATTTTCCTTCTTAGTCCGGCGAAGACTCTTAATAGCAGCACCAACCCTCTCCAAAACGCTAGCCGTGTCTATACCACCCTTGATTTCAACCGCCGTCTGAATTTTATTGTCTCTGTAAATCGCCATATCCGGCTCGTCAGCAAATATAACAACCCTCCCATCTTTCAAATGCATTCTTAATTCATCTTTCTTCTCATCCGACAAAAGCCTCCTCTCCCGAATTCTCTTCTGTATGATTCCTTTAACAGTGACTTCAAACTTGGCTCCATTTACCTCAGCAAGAATAGAATCAAGGCGCACAACAACAGACTCCACAATCGAGATCTGACTCCTGAACTTTGACCGAGTAACACTACACGCTGTATTAAATGGACCCCTATTATTACTAAAACTAGCCCAATGAGAAGCCATCACCATATAATCCTCTATCGAGTATGAAGAGGGTTCACCTCGAGTCGGAGTCACATTACGATAGAATGACTCAAACTCAGGTAATCGATCCGGAAGCAAATTCCGAATAAGAGGCAACGCCTCAGAATACCATGTGTTATATTCTTTAATGAACTGGTGAATAGCACTATCATTACTGTTGCCAATTAACAAAAGAGTATGATTTCCTTTTTCAACAAGATTCTTTATACCTTCTCTAATTTCCTTTTCTTTCATCAAAAACCTCCATTAATTTACTACTCCGGATAGTTCTCTAGCTCGAGAACTGCTCTAAAGTGCGAGGAAATCTATAAAACAAAAGCCCAATCCCCCGCTTTCAGAGAATTGGGCTTGTTGATACTCAGTCAGAAAAATACCAACCTCCTTCCCCTACCCATCCACCTCAACTATTAATCACACTTCGAAAATCCGCAGCTTTTGCAGACAACGCAGCCTTGTTCAAATGCGAGTGAGCGGCTGCCGCAGTCGGGGCAGCGCTCCATGTTTATATCAATCTCTTTTGCCTTTGTTTTCACTTTTTCACCGCCGACAAAAAAATGCTTTCTCAGTACGGCTGCGATTGCGTCGGGAATTGACATAACGAGTTTTCCTTCCGAAAACACGGGAGACGCCCCGCCTATTCCTTCAAGTTGCTCTACAACGTCTTTTACGCTTATTCCGCTCCTCAGCGCAAGGGATGCAAGACGCCCTATCGCCTCGGCGTCTGCCATTGTCGTGTATCCCGATTTTCCAATCTGAACAAATACCTCAAACGGCCTCCCCTCATATGTGTTTACGGTGACGTATAGATTTCCGTATCCGGTTTTTATTACCTCCGTGAACCCTTCGAGATATGGGGGACGCTTGAGGGGCTTGACCTCAGGCACGGTAGTTTGATCAGGCTCACTATCGACGGTTCGACCGGACCCACTGGAGGAGGGACGAAGGGACGAGATGGGGGGGATGGGTTTTTGCGTCCCTTCATCCTCCGTCACAACCTCCTTCTTATCACCGCCTTTTTTCCATGTTTCCTCCGTAACGAGGATTCCTTCCCTTGAGCCTTCTCTATAGACCGTTATGCTCTTGCATCCAAGCTTCCAGGAGAGGAAATAAATCCTCTCAACCTCATCGAGTGTAATATCGGTCGGAAGGTTCACGGTGCTCGATATGCAGGAGTCAATGTGTTTTTGAATCGCGGCCTGCATATGCACCCTCATCTCAGGCTTTATCTCGTGCGATGTTACAAAGATTGGAGGAAGATCGGTTTCGTCATGGAGACCGAATCTCCTCATATACTCGCCGACAAGCGGGTGATAAACCTTGAACTCTTCTTGAGAAAGGGATTTAGAACGCCGGTAATATGAAAGCGCAAAAATAGGCTCAATTCCGCTCGTAGTTCCCGCAAGAATTGAGCCACTCCCCACAGGCGGAACGGTGAGAATACACGCGTTTCTAAGCCCCTGCTTCTTTATCTTTTCAATTACGCGTCCATCGAGCATTTTTATAAAGGGCCGCGATAGATGAATGTCCAGGTCAAACGCGGGGAAACCCCCTTTTTCAGAAGCAAAGTCTGAGCTTGCCTCATAAACGATGTTCTTTATGTATTCGAACATCTTATTCGTAAACTGAACGGCTTCAGACGTATCGTATTTTAGATTGAGCTTGAGGAGCATATCGCCAAAACCCGTAAATCCAACGCCAATACGGCGCGAGCGCTGTGACGCCTCGGTTTGAGCCTTGAGCGGGTGTTTATCGGCGTTGTAATCAAGAACATTATCGAGAAAACGAACAGAGAACCTGAGGGCGCGCTCGAGATTTTCCCAATCAATTGAGGCTCTATCTGTAAACTCATCTTTTACAAAAAGGGACAGGTTCACGTTTCCAAGGCAGCAGTTTCCGTAGTCTTCCAGGGCCTGCTCGCTGCATGGGTTAAATCCGTGAATCTCCATTCCGTTGTATTCAGTGGGAGACCCCTTCTTCACCGCGTCCCAGAAAATTATCCCTGGCTCGGCGGAAGCCCATGCCGACTTTACGAGTTTTTCCCAAAGGTCTCTTGCCCGGATTTTTTTGCGTATTCTTGCCTTCTCGTTTTCAAACCTGAGTTCAAACTCTCTGTCCTCTTCTACCGCTTTCATAAACTCATCTGTAACCCTCACGGAGATATTTGCGAATTTAACCTTTGTCCTCGCAGGATCGTTCTTTATATCAATAAAATCCAGTACGTCGGGATGGTCAACGCCTATGGTTATCATCAAAGCCCCGCGACGCCCTGCCTGGCCGATTGTTCCTGTCGTCGTAGACATTAGCTCCATAAAAGAAACGGCTCCCGTTGAATAAATCGCGGAGTTATTCACGGGAGAGCCTTTAGGTCTCAGGATTGAAATATCCGTTCCCACGCCTCCGCCAAACGAATACGTCCTCGCCGCCTCTTTGCACCATTCAAATATTGATTCAATAGAATCCTCTTTCACGGGCATGAAATAGCAGTTGAGCAACGTTGCTCTTCTTTTCTGTCCCGCGCCAAAAAGAATTCTTCCTCCGGGGATAAACCTAAAGTTGGAGAGAAGCCAGTAGAATTTCTCCTCCCATTCCTTCCTCAGTTTCTGTGTTTTTTCCGGAGAGGCAATCTCTCTTGCAACTCTGCGCCACATCTCATCAGGGGTATTTTCAACTATCCTGCCTGCTTCATTGCGAAGGGCGTATTTTTCGTAGAATACCCTTGCGCGAAGTTCGTCTCCGCCAAAGGCATCAACTGTTTCTTCGGGTATGTCCATAACGCCTTCTTTATATTCAACCACCTCGATCTCCTTCCCGGTTTGTGATTCGTGATTTGGGATTTGTGTTTGAGCACTCGATTCAGGATTGGATGAACTATAATCCACGATATCCGATTCACTCAGTAATGTTTTCCCGTTACCTGTAATCCCAAATTTTTCAGAAGCCATCTCTCTCCTTCCTCCTTTTTTGTTAAGTTTATTCTGAATGTTTTCGATTAGTTATGATAACTTTAGCTTAAAATTTGTGCCCCTATATTGTGTTGTATCCTGATTGAACCACAATATATTGTGCCTGTCAAGAGGGAATTTTTCAAGCAGTTTTTAAAAAAAATTAAATAATATCAGAAAGTTAGAAAATCTTGCTAAAGTTATATCAAAAATTTGTGGAAATCTAGCATAAAATTCAAATACTTGTAGGGGTAAATCTTGCCCGTCCTGAACCTGTCGAAGAATATTTGCCCACGATAATCGCTAAAAGCCATACAGCACGCAATCTTAACTCTTCCATTACCACACCAGCGCATCGGCCAGTTCTTCTATACGGATTTTTCTTCCGTACTTTTATTTATTGACAGCGTCTCGATTAATGCGGGAATATAGATATAGAACTTAGTTCCTTTTCCTAGCTCTGATTCCACTCCAATATACCCGTCATGGTTCTTTATTATTGAATACGCCATGGAAAGCCCCAACCCGCTCGCCCTCTGCTTTGTGGTAAAGTACGGGTCGAATATCTTTGCAAGATGATCCTTTGGTATTCCTACTCCCTCATCTTCTATTGTTATTTTCACATATCTTTCATCTTTCAGCGGCAACCCATAGGGTTCTTCCGCGCTACTTAAATTCTGTGCCTTTATTTTTATCACCCCGCCTTGAGGCATAGCCTGATCCGCATTTATCAAAATATTGGTTATTGCCTGAGCTATCTGCCCCGCGTCTACTTCTGCATCCCAAAGATTATCCTCTATCATAATCTCACACCTCACATTTGAACTCCTCAGTGCGAATATAGCCGCATCTCTTATAATCGGCTCAAGAGGGGTTGGTTTCTTGACCGGAGCGCCACCCCTTGAGAATGCGAGAAGCTGTTGAGTTAACTCCCTTGCCTGAAGGCACATCTTCTCTACTTCTGTGAGATTATCGTATATCTCAGACCCTATATTTGGCTCTGTCTTTGTTACAGAGACTGTAGTTAGGATTCCAGACAGTAGGTTATTAAAATCATGAGCTATGCCCCCTGCCAGAACACCCAGCGATTCCAATTTGCTCGTCTTCAGTTTCTCCTCTTCCATACGCCTCCGCTCTGTAATGTCGCGGGCTATACCACGATACCCCTGAAAAGCGCCTTGATTATCCAATATGTATGAGCTATTTGTTTCAAGGACAACTGGACGACCATCTTTACGAATCCATGTTCTTTCAAAACGCCTAGACGGCTTTCCCTCAGGAATAGGACAATTCTCAGCGACTTTCTTTGCCTCTTCCGGAGATACAAACTCAAAAAGGGCCTTGCCAAGAACCTTTTCAGGCTCATATCCGATCATGACGCTTACCGTTGGACTAACATAAGTAAACCCACAGTTTTCATCCATCTCCCACACCCAATCGCCTGTTCCTTCAACCAAATTGCGAAACCTCTCTTCTCTCTTACGCAGCATCTCTGCTTGTTGTGCATTACCAAACGCTATCTCTATCTGATGCGCTACCATTCCCATCAGCTCCATGTCCTCTTCATCAAATGTATTTCTCTTAAAGGAATTTATGGATAGAACACCCTTAACTCCGTCTTCAAACCAAATAGGCATACATAGATAGCTCTTTATTCCCAACTCCCTTTCATCAGGTCCGATAACCGCATCTCCGTCTACATCTGCACAATATATCGGCTTTCCATCTATGATTGTCTTCCATATAGCACCTGTCGGATACGGGATTCTTCCTACTCTCTCAGCAAACTGATCGGGTAAACCTCTATGTGCCTTTAGGAACGCTTCTTCTCCTTCAACTATATAAATTGAGACAATGTCCATTCCATCTATATTCTTACTCAAGGACTCAACGGCATTTTCCACAACGTCTTGAGTATTGATGGATTGATGAACACTCTGAGTCACAGTGCTAATAATGGTCTGATAACGATTCCTTCTGGATAATTGGGCCAAGTTCTCTCTAAGGACCGCTTCCATCTGTCTGCGTTCTGTAATATCGCGAATGGAAGAGACGATGTAAGATGTACCGGCAATATCAACAGTCGAGGCTGAGGTCTCGCACTGTAGAGTCAGTCCCGCTTTAGTCAGGCATGTAAGTTCATCAGTCCATCCCCGCCCATGTCCTAAAACCGATTGTATAAAGGCCCTTAGCTTTGGCGTCTCAGGATAAACGGTGAATATAAGTAATGATGATAGCTCCTCGCGGGAATATCCGAGCATACTACATGCCTTAGGATTGGCATCAGCTATTTTTTCCTGCGCCGGATGGATAATTAACACCGCGTCGTTAAGGCGGTCAAAAACATCGCGAAAATATTTCTCTCTTTTACCTTTTATCTGGCACCTCCTCAGTTCGAACTTTGTAATCTGGACTTAAAATCTAAGGATTGACACACGTTAATGTTGGGTTTTCCACCCTTTTGTTTTGGATTACCTACGGAAAGCCTCTGGGACTCCACCTCCGATAATATTTATTACCTTTGTTTACACCCTTGTCAATGAAAATTTAATCTCACTTCTACAAATAATCCCTCCTTCAATCACCTAAATCTGATGCTCTTGCTTTTCAAAAACTTATACTTATACTCTTTTGTATAAACAAGAATTAGGATTAAATTAAAGATTAAACTCTGTTGCGCGAGCAGCGCGAAAGCCAAGGCTATCATTTAATCTAAGTGTACGCGAGTGCTAGGGAGGGAATCAGGATGCCAAGGAAGGGACGAAAAAAGATAAAAGACCTGGTTGATATGCTCGAAGATCCCGACACGACTTATATCGGCGGGGATTATGAAGACATCGCCGAGCTATTAGAGAAAAGTCTAACCAACGAAGAGGACGAAGAAAATCAGGAAGAAAACAAAGAAGGAGAGGAATGACCCTCCCCATCAAGCTCCCTTCGCTTTAGATAAACCATAAGAACGGAAAGAGCGGCGGGGGTAATCCCTGAGATTCGGCCTGCCTGCCCAAGAGAACCCGGACGAATGCGTGAGAGCTTCTGAACTATTTCCCTCGACAACCCGGGAATTCCATTGTAGTTAAAATTCTCCGGAATTCTCACGTTCTCAAGCCTCTTAAACTTATCCACCTGTTCCATCTGCCTCTGTATGTAGCCCTCATACTTAACCTCCATCTCAATCTGAGAGGAGATATCCTCATTTATTGGAGAAAACGTAGCAATAAAATTCAGTTCCCTGTATGTAATCTCAGGGCGTCTCAGGATTTCTTTAAGCGTGTGCGGTTTTTTAAGCGGCGAGGAGCCGAGTTGCACGAGCATCTCATTCGTCTTGGGATCGGGAAAGACCCTTGTATTCTCAAGCCTCTCAAGCTCTTCCCGAATTTTTCTCTTCTTATCCAGAAACCTCTGAAAATCCCGGTCTTTTACAAGCCCGATTCCGTATCCCCTTTCCCTCAACCTTAAATCCGCGTTATCCTCCCTGAGAACGAGACGATGCTCCGCGCGCGACGTAAACATCCTGTACGGCTCATCCACTCCTTTTGTCACAAGGTCATCAATCAAGATTCCAATATATGCCTCTGAACGGTCTAGTACAAAAGACTCTTCTCCTTTCACGCGAAGCGCCGCGTTTATTCCTGCGATTATCCCCTGAGAGGCGGCCTCTTCATAACCCGTGGTGCCATTTATCTGTCCTGCAAAAAACAGATTCTCAACGGGCTTTGTCTCGAGCGTGGGTTTAAGCTGAGTGGGGTCTGAAAAGTCGTATTCAACCGCGTAGCCAGGCCTTATAATCTCGACCTCCTCAAGCCCCTCAATCGTTCTTACAAGCTCATACTGAACATCAAGCGGAAGACTCGTTGAAACGCCGTTCGGATAAATCTCATACGTGCCCGCTCCTTCAGGCTCAAGAAATATCTGGTGCCTCTCCTTATCCGCAAACTTTACAACCTTATCCTCAATTGACGGACAGTACCTGGGCCCGATACCTTTGATAACCCCGGAATAAAGTGGAGATTTGTGGAGATTGTTTTTAATTACTTCATGTGTTTTCTTGTTCGTGTACGTTATATAGCAGGGCATCTGCTCTCTTTCTACCCTATCATTCGAAAATGAAAACGGCTTTGGGTCAATATCCCCAGGCTGAGGCTCAAGTATTTCCCATTTAATCGTTCTTCCATCGAGCCTTGGCGGCGTTCCGGTCTTTAGTCTTCCAATTTTAAACCCAAGGCTCTGGAATGAATCAGAGATTCCAAGAGCGGGCGCTTCGCCCGCGCGCCCCGCAGATATCTTCGTAAGCCCTATGTGAATAAGCCCGTTTGGAAACGTGCCCGGTGTGACTACAACGGCATCTGCAAGGAAATGCTCTCCGAGGCTGGTTTTCACCCCCGCTACCTTTCCGCCCTCGGCAAGAAATCCCTCCACGCCTCTCTGTTTTATATCTATATTCTTCTCCGCCTCCAGGGCCTTTCTCATGTAGCCTTTATAGGCTTGACGGTCTGCTTGAATTCTGGTTGCCTGAACCGCAGGGCCTTTTCTCGTATTGAGGCGTCTGAATTGAATCGCCGTCGCATCCGCCGCCTTTCCCATCTCGCCGCCTAGGGCATCTATCTCTTTTACGAGGTGTCCTTTTCCTACACCGCCGATAGATGGGTTGCACGACATAAGTCCGATTGTGTCAATATTTGCGGTAAGCATAAGGGTTTTACACCCCATCCTTGCTGCGGCAAGCACGGCTTCGCACCCGGAATGTCCCGCGCCGATTACAATTACCTGATATTTCCTTGGATACGTAATAGTCATTGCTTTGTTGACCCTTAAAAATGAATTTATATTAGGCCATAGAACGGTCTATGGTCTTTGTCATTATGCAGAGGCAGATTTCAAATGTGTCCCCTCTTCGGATTAATCGAAATAGCAATCAAGGTTATACGGCTAATTATAGAGATTCTAAATTCCTAAAGAGAAATCGTCAAATGCATGAGCCTCTCGCTACCAATAGAATCCCGAATGCGTGAATGGTAAAATATGATTTTCATAAAAGGAGACAAACTAGGAAATGGCTACTCCAAAAGAGATATTCGCTAAGATAGAGGGGAAAATCAGCGCCAAACCCGATGAATCTTCCCAGATAAACGCGGTCTACAAATTCATACTCAACGGTCCCAATGGTGGCACGTGGATAGTTGACCTGAGAAAGAACACGCTCGGCGTAAGGGAGGATGAGGAGGGAGAGGCTCAGTGCACAATTACAATGTCGGATGAGAATTTTGTGAAAATTGCCACAAAGCAAATGAGAGCGGAAGTAGCGCTTATGACGGGAAAGCTGAAATTCTCGGGAGATATGGGAGTCGCCATGAAACTTGGAAAGCTCTTCGGGAAGTAGAAAAATTATTCAGTCACGAATACACACAAGTAGGCACGAATAAAAAGAAAGCAGGAGGGGCATTTCGGCAAAGCCAATTGCCCCTACAAAGAAATTTATTTGCTCGTATCAATTCGTGGCCAGATTGCTAAATAAACGATGCAAAAACCGAACAGGGTCTATATAGAAAAAAACGTAAAAGACCACCCTCTTACGGAGAAAATCCTATCTAAGCTCGCTCCTATTCCCGTCGAGTTCGTGGACGACTATAGAAAAATCGGAGAGGAAAAACCGTTTGCCCAAAGAGCGGAGGAAGATAAAAACTCGCTCGCTTTGGGAGAGAAAAAAGGAGAGGTTTTAAAAAGCATCGGAAGAATGGAAAGAGGAGAATATTATCTCTTTCACGAAATAGACTGTATGTACGATTGTGAATACTGTTATCTCCAATACTACTTCCAAACCAAGGTGCCTGTGATTTTTGTAAACCGGGACGAGATTTTAATGAGGATTCAGGATGTCCTAAAAACCCACCCGCATCCGTATTTTCACGTGGGAGAGGTTTGCGACGCGCTGGCATTTGACGATCTTACAGAATTTTCTCGTGACATTGCCCGGCTCTTCTCTAAATATGAAAACGGATTTATTGAGCTTAGAACGAAGAGCGCAAACATAGGAAATCTCCTATCCATAAAAAATCCACCTAGAAATATAATCCCATCATGGACATTCACCCCTGAGAGAATCGCAAAATCCATAGAGTACAAAGCTCCTCCTTTTAGAGAAAGACTGCTGGCGGCAAAGATGTGTCAGGAAGCCGGTTACACAATTGGTGCAAGATTAGACCCGGTAATAATATACGACGGATGGGAAAGAGATTATAGAGAAATGGTAGAAGAACTCCTTTTCGTTCTCGATTGGAGAAAGATTGATTACGTATCGCTCGGAACGGTTAAACTCCATAAGCTCCTTGTTGATGCCATAAGGGAGAGATCTCCCGAAAGCCCAATTCTCCTCAGCGAGCTTGTCCCTTCGAATGACGGTAAATACAAGTATCTAAAATTCCAAAGGGTTGACGTTTATAGAAAGATGATTTCCTGGATAAGAGGTTTAGATAATAGATTAGAGATCAAACTCTCTATGGAATCAGAAGAGGTGCATAGTTTGGTTTTTAACAAGGCTTAGAGGAGGAAATAAAATGCAGCCCCCCGTTCCCTTAAAGAATTTTTACGTTCCAATTCTCGAATCGGTTATCGAACTCGGCGGCAAAGCTAAGGTCGAGGACATTTTGCCCAGGGTCGAAGAAAAGATGAAAAATCTGATTGCCAACTATCCCAAGTGGAAAGACAGGGCCGAGTGGGCAGGGATGGACCTGATGCGTTCGGGGCATCTGAGTTACACATATCCCGCAACCGTATGGGAGATTACGGAGAGCGGAAAGAAGTTTTGCGAAGAATTGAAAAAGAAGTAACAGCAGTAGGGGTACGTTGCAATGTGTCCCCTACTTAAACATTTTTCCTTCTTGTGGTCCCCTGTAAGCGCTCAGCCCGCCGACAAGGTGATAAAGCCGCTTGAATCCCATTTCACTAAGGAACAGACAGGCATCCTGACTGCGAATCCCGTGCTCGCAGACAACCAGGATTTCGCGAGACGGATCGAGTTCGGCGTATCTACTATCTAATTGTTGCAAAGGTATAAGCGTTGAACCGGGTATGCGGCGAAACTCGTACTCGCGGGGAGTCCTTACATCTAACACTTGAAATCTTTCCGCAATTATGCCTGAGATTACCTCTTCGCCGTCAAGGTTGATAAATGGGTCTCTCTCTTCCTCGTGAGGAGCGCTCGACTCAGGAGGCTCAGGCGCCATCTCCACAGGTTTAGGCTCATTCTCCATAGGCTCATGTTTTTCCTTTATTGGCCCCGATTTCTCCTCCATAGGCTCTGATTGCATAATCTCCGCCGATTTCCATCCCACAGATTCCGCTAACTCTTTCGGTTCTTCTTCTTTCTCCGCAGGCTCAGATTTATCCTCTCTTATAGGCTCCGACTCCATAGTCTCGACTGGTCTCTCTTCTATAGATTCTGATTCTAAAGCCCCTACCGTCTCCACCGGTTTTTCCTCGGCCACTATCAGCTTTTCCTCTTTTTGCTCCTGCTTGCTTTCTTTTGATCCAAAAATCTTTCCCAGAAGTCCCATGCCCATGCCTCCACGCTAGTATTAGAAGCCGTCTCATAAACAGACAAGAATCTCTGTTCTACCATAATATAATAAACCTGTTTTACCATTATAAGTCATGGGTCAGGTATTCTTGTCTGATAATCCCCTCTATGAGACTATTTCTAATTAAAAGAGGGTAATATAATAATACACCGAATATGGATTGGAGAGGGATTTCTCTTTGACAAAATAATAAATAACATTTATACGTAGACGCACTATAAACGCAGGTAAGACGGAATTTGCAAGGTAAAGGTAACTGTGCAGTGAGTTTATTAAATTCTGAACTGAGGTGATTAATCAATGACAAAGCGATCAGCAACTCAAATGAATGTGACGCCGCAAAGGATAATAGAAGACCTGTGGGCGGGTTGGAGGGCGCAGACGATTGTAGCTGCTGTTGAACTCGACCTCTTTACTCACATCGCGGAGGGCAAACGCACCCTAAAAGAGATTACCCGTTCCGCATCGTCATCGGAGCGTGGCACCAGGCGTCTGCTTGATGCCCTGGTTGGCCTTGGATATTTAAATAAAAAGGGCGACAGGTACGGTTTGGAGCCAGTATCTAAAACCTTTCTCATTCGTGACAAAGGGCCATACATAGGCGGAATGGCTTATACAACAAAGCTCGGCTGGGAGAAGTGGGCGCACCTTACGGATGTTGTAAGAAGCGGCCGTTCGATTGATGCGGAGGAGGGACGCGAGTTTTTTCCCAAACTCGTCGCCGGAATTTTTCCCCTAAGCTTTGGTGCGGCGCGCGCCGCCGTCTCCGCCCTACCTGAAAAAACACGCAATCGCATCAAGAGCATACTTGACGTTGCGGCTGGTTCAGGCGCATGGTCTATTGCGTTTGTAGAAGCCATACCTGAAGCTCATGTAACGGTCGTTGATTTCCCTGAGGTCACCCGGATTACTCGGCAGTTTACAGAGCGGTTCGGGATGGCCGAGAGATACGATTATATCGAGGGCAATATGCGTGAAGTGGATTTTGGCCACAAGCGCTACGACCTTGTGACGCTCGGCCAGATCATCCATTCAGAAGGCAAGAAATGGGGCGAAAAGCTCATCAAAAAATCATATAGGGCATTGAAAGACGGCGGACTGCTCCTGATTGCTGAAATGGTGCCAAATGACAGCCGGACAGGCCCCATAATACCACTCCTCTTTGGCCTCAATATGCTCGTGCATACGGAAAATGGAGACGTGTTTACAATGCGCGAGTACCGCGATTGGCTCAAGAAAGCGGGATTTAAGAAGGTTACCACAATGGAAGCCCCTGCCCCTTCACCGCTTATCCTGGCAACTAAGTAGGGGTAACAAAGGTTCAACCGGATGGAATCTGATTTAATGCGAGTTGAATGTCTTTTGTAGGGGCAGACCTCTGTGTCTGCCCTTTTCTTTTATAGTGGCAGCCAGGGGGCAGTTGCCACTGCATCTTGCCTGTTTACAAATCAACAAAGCCGCCGATACTATTTCTTCTGGCTATAAACAATTCGAATTACATCACCGTCTCTCAATGGCAGGTTTTCATACTCGTCATTCTCAACTCCATTGACAAAAAATGACAGGGTATGGTTTTCATCAACGCAATATTCAAAGATACAATTCCTGTTGAAGGTTTTACCCCATATTCTAAAAAAATCTTTTAAATGAAATTGATGATAATGAGGTGATTCGATGTGCAATTCGCCGGTTTCGTCATGTGTATGTATGACATGCATACACCCTTTAGGAATTCCAGCGTTGGCAGGAATAACCTGCTTTTGACCCAAGATGTATATTTCTAAGGTCATGTGTATATGGAATGCAATGTTCTTATGTTGAACACAAAGCGATAAAATATCATCACTCTCTACTGCTTTGGAGGGCGGAGAAGAATTAGAACCTGCGGAAGAGGGTTTCTCTACGCCGCCACACGCGGCAATGAGCAGAACAGATAAAACCAGCAATCTCGCTGAATACGCCTTTAAAATGTAAACCATGACCACCTGCCTGATATGAAATTATTCCACTGCGTAAATCGTTTAATTATCACACGAAGAATAAGCCATCGTCAAGAAAAGATGGTGCTCGTCATCTGGATTTATTTAACCTTATTTCCCCATGTTATTATTAAAATCTAGCCTTGAGAGCCATACGCCCCACAATTATGGTTAACCGTAAGTCGGAGGACAAAATAGTGACAGATAGAATCACAGTTGACTCAATCGAGGGAATAAAAGAACGGGTTTATAATCTCGTTTTAGATTCTCAAAAAGGCCTTAAAGATTGCGACTACATAGATGTAAGAATAGAATCAGGTGAATCGAAATTCGCCACAGCACAAAGGGGCACCCCAAAAGAAAGCGCGGAAGAATCCCAGATGTCTTTTGGAGTACGGGTAATAGCCGGAGATGATTTAAAAGCCCCCGGCTACTCCTCTTCATACCTTGGCCCGTCCGATCTAAGGGATATAGAGGGTTTCATAAAAAAAGCCGTTGAACACGCCTGGAGACGCGCATCGGCAAACGCATCACAGAAGGCCGAAGCGAAAAGGATTTTGGGCCCTCTCGGCGAATCAATACACAACACAAATCTCGCACGGGTTGAAATTTATAAAGACACCTTTGCACTCGATTTCAAGGAAGACCCAAGAGGGGTTCCCCTTGAAAATATAATCAAAGAGGCAGTCGGCGTATCCGAGTCGGTTGACAATCTCTACGAATCCCACGGATACAATATGATCCATCTCTACACGACCCTAGTAAGGCAACTATTTGCGTCTTCTGAAGGAGCTTTAATTGACCAAACCTATCCCCTAACAGAGGGATTCGTCTACATAATTGTCGGCGATGAGTCTCACTATGACCATCTAGGTGGAAGGTGCGGATGGGAAGCGATACACGGAGAGAACGTGTTTAACAAGACCTTTCGTGACTTTGCATTAGACCTTGGAAAGGAAACCATAGAGCTTTCCAATGCCGAGATACTTCCCTCCACAGACAAGGAAGTCGTAGTCGTTACAGACCCGCACTACAACGCGCTTCTTGCCCATGAGATTATAGGCCATCCGGTTGAAGGCGATAGAGCGCTCAAGATGGAGACCGCCTATGCGGGAAGGAGCTGGCTATTGAGAAACCTTAGCGAGAATCAAATCGGCAAAAGGGTTGCATCGGATCTGGTAACTGCTTATTCCGATACATCGCTTGCGGGATACGGGCAATATAAATACGATTCCGAAGGGGTAAGGGCAAAAAGGGTAGTCCACATTGACAGAGGAATATTTCGGGAATTTTTGAACAGTCGCGAGACGGCAACGATCCTGGGCGAAGAGCCAAATGGTGCCATGCGGGCGACGGACGCTTATTTCATCCCTCTTGTCAGAATGACAAATACTGTGTTTGCACCGGGCGACAGAAAACCCGAAGACATAATTAAAGAAGTAGATGACGGCTACTATTTCGTGAGTCACCGCACGCCCTCAATCGGCGAATCGCGCGAGAATTTTAGCATTTCCGCAAGGCGCGTTTACAAAATTAAAAACGGCGAGCTTGTAAAGCTCTATAGAAGCGGCGGGATAACATCCGACTCAAGAGATTATTTGATGAAAATTGACGCCGTGGGGAATGACTTTCGTATGATTCCCATGCCCAACTGCGGAAAGGGAGTTCCGATGCAGGCGCTTCGCGTGGGAAATGGAGGCCCAACCATGCGCAGCAGGGCAAGGCTTGCCGGGGGAGTAAGGGGTTGACTGTAGGGGCGTATCGCAATACGCCCCTACTTTTATAGAATTACAAATCAGAATACACGGGAGACAACCCGATGATCGCAATCGAGGACTTAAAGAGATGTGTAAGAGAGGGACTCGAATACGTTAAATCTCAAAAGGATATAATAGACGCTGAAACCTTTGCCTCCTGGAACGACCACGTAACTGTGAGGATTAATTACACGTCGGATATTCCATGCAACGGCGTTCATGAGCCAAAAAATATTGAGGGATATGGACTTGGAATTTTAGCGGTGTTTGACACATCCGAAGGAATAAAAATAGGGTTTGGAAGCGATACCGGAGATTTGAGCCTGGAGGGAATAAAAAGGGCCTTAGAGAAAGCAAAGCGAGGCGCGGTAAGCGACCCAGATTTTAAATCCATTCCCTCTCCTTCAGATGAGTCGCCTAAGCTCTCTTCATATCACGATAAAAGAGTAATGGATTTAGAAGATGAAGAGATGGTCTCTCTGGGCTGGCGCGCACTAAAAGAAGCCTTGTTCACCTTTAAAGAATCTGGATATACGGGGAACCTGATTGTAGGAGGCGATGTAACGATTCTGAAGGAAAAAATAGCGGTGGGAAACACTCAGGGGATTGACGACTTTGATGAGTCAACCGCCCTTATTTCTTCGATTACCGCGGTGATTGAAGATAAAAATGCAAAGGGCACCGGCTGGGCTACCGCAACGCATCTCCATAATTTCAGACCCGAAGAGTCGGGAGAGACGGCTGCAAGAAGCGCCATGAACACCATTGGAGGAAGGAGAATAGAGTCGGGAAAATACAATGTGGTTTTTGGAAGGCAGGCCGTTGCCATGCTCTTTTCCGAGATGATGGTTTCCGCTCTGTCGCTTAATTCGATAGACTCAGGAAACTCGCCCTTTGTGGGAAAGTTGGGCGAAAAGGTCGCTTCCGATATAGTTTCCATCTACGACGACGGTGCAATAGCGGGAGAGATTGGGACCAAAAAAATCACCTGCGAAGGGCTTCCTCCAGGAAGAACGGACTTAATTGAAAGGGGAAGATTGGTCGGATTTCTCTCAAACCACTACTATGCAAAAAAGCATGAAAGCAATGTGAGAAAATTCATGCCGAGAAACGGATTTCGATTCAGCGGCGGAGAGAGGAGCTTTCGCCGCAGCGCCTCAATATTTGCTACAAATGTTGTGATTGAAGGAACCAGGGAAGTGACTTCAGAAAAACTAATCTCCCGCATAAAAAACGGAATATACATAGGAAGACTCTGGTATCTCTATCCCGTTCATGGACTGGCAAAGGCGAATTTCACAGGCACTGTGATTGGGGATTCGTACATAATTAGAAATGGAAAATTGGAGGAACCGCTCAAACCAAACACAGTAAGAATCAGCGACAACTTCGTAAAACTCCTCAAAAACATCACGGGAATATCAAAAGAGAAAAAACCCACGCTAACGTGGGGTTCTGAAGAGGTTGTGATTGCCCCGGAGATTGCAGTAAAGGGAATAAACCTCGAAAACGTTGCGGAGTTTGTTGAGGAGTTGTAGTTTTTTATTGGTCTTATTAGATGCATCTTAGGGCAGTTCCATTAAGTTCTTCTTGCATACGTCTAAAAGGTGTCATTCCCGCACGTTTTAGGCAACTTTGAGGGTTTAACACATATAAACTCAGATAAACAAGGATAAAGAAGTACTCCGATTTTATTGGGTGTTTCTCACTTTCTGTGCTTATAGTATTTATATACGTTGATATGCAATTGTGTTAGATTATAGTGCGTGTAGCTACCAAAATCGCCACCACTTTTTCCTTGGTAGCAGAAAATAAAATAGGCCAGGCGATCTCTCACAATCAACCTGGCCTATAAGTGATTTGAGTATGAGTAGAGTAAAGCAACCTAAAAAGGAAATCAATCCTAATCTAATTTTAGATTTTGAATCAGCTAGTTTTAAAAACACCCAGGTTAAAAATAGTGTCCTTAGAGCGGATTCCTATTGTATGTACGGTATAGTTTAATTACAATTCGGGTATGAGACCATATTCCCAAGATTTACGCCAAAGAATAGTTGAAGTCCTTGAAGCTGATGAACAGACACAACCAGAGATCTCCGAGCGCTTTGGAGTCAGTTTGTCCTTTATCGAAAAGCTCTGGCATAGATGGC
>JBLNAE010000387.1:0-7451 GCA_050259195.1 Ignavibacteriales bacterium | reverse complement strand
GTACAAGTTATCCTAGTAGATAAACACAACTACCATTTGTTCCGTCCGATGCTCTATCAGGTCGCCACTGGCCTGCTCTCTGCGGATGAGGTTGCAGCACCCATCCGTTCCATATTGCGTAAGCAAAAGAACCTTGATGTGTTGATGACCGAGGTGACCGGGGTAAACACTCACAATCGCATCGTCCACACGCGTGAAGCCGACCTCTCTTACGACTACTTGGTCCTAGCAACCGGTATTCACTATAACTATTTTGGTCATGAGGAGTGGAAGAAACTGGCCCCAGGTCTGGACTCAGTCGATGACGCCGATCGCATTAGGGGCAAGATCCTAATGGCGTTTGAGGCCGCCGAGCGGTTGGCTACCGACGGCCAAGCCGATGCTGAAGAGCTTAAAGAGTTGCTAACTTTCGTCCTGGTTGGGGGTGGAACGGCTGGTGTGGAAATGGCCGGGACGATCGCGGAAATGACGCACATGGCACTGACCGATGACTTTCGCCACATTGATCCTCGCTCGGCACGCATTCTGCTCTTCGAGGCGGGACCTCGAATACTCTCCACATACCCCGAGAAACTATCCGAAAAAGCGCGCCTGCACCTAGAACAGCTTGGTGTGGAGGTGCGCACCAATGCTAGGGTTGAGGACGTCAATGTCAGCGGTGTTGTGGTTGGTGGCCAGTGCATTCGCAGTAGAACAGTCTTGTGGACAGCAGGCGTAGTCGCATCGTCTGCCGGGGTTTGGCTGGGTGCCGAGGTGGATAAAGCTGGTCGTGTAAAGGTTAACCCGGATCTGTCAGTGCCGGGTCACCCTAACATTTTCGCCATCGGCGACACAGCCTTGGTTGTAGCCCACACGCGCAACATATTCGGCATTAGGAGTAAAGTGCCAGAACCGCTGCCGGGTGTAGCGCAGCCGGCTATACAAGAAGGTAAGTATGTCGCCTCTGTAATCTACCGCCAAGTTATGGGTATGCACCCCCCTGCTCCGTTTTGGTATTGGGATAAGGGCAACCTGGCAATTGTGGGACGCACGTTCGCGGTTGCGGATATGAAACCATTCCGCTTCTGGGGGCTTCCGGCTTGGCTCCTGTGGTTAGGGGTCCATATCTATTTCCTAATTGGGTTTGCTAATCGTCTACTTGTGATGATCCAGTGGGGCTTCTCATTTTTGACCAAGCGTCGGGGGGTGCGCATCTTCTCACTTGATCGCGATGAGACCCTACCCAAAGGATCTGCACATGATGTGAGCACAACAACAGAGGAATAAGATGCTCATTATAGCTAAGCTAAGAACTCTATCAAAACATTGCGTATCTTGGTGTGAGATTAACAATCACACGTACTTAGGATTGGAAGTAAGGTGCAGGTATGTAGTTGCCTAGCTCGTGACTGCAATGTTTGAGCATCCGTGCAGTGAAGAATAAAAAAATCTAATCATAACAGTAGTAAAAACGTACGCGGTAAAGGAAGGATAACATTTCTACATATGATTAAAAATAACCCTATTGAATTGAAAATTCAGTAGAAGTATCTAGAATTGTTGAAGAATCCCAGCAAATAAGATACCTTCTGGACGGCTGAGACACCGTGATTAGAAAAAAGCTAGATAAGGAAAAGTATCGAGAATGGCTTAAGAATGCTTCGATATACGATTTACTGTCCAGGCTTGCCTCAATAAAGCCAGCTGAAATAATTCCACCCGAGAATCGTCGGAAATCGGATAGCTTGAACTTCTTAATAGATGTTCACAACTTTTTGGTCAATACCGATAAATATTCGGAGAGTGATTTAGTTCGTAGACTGTTCGCTGACATCATGCAACGTCCCTACGTAGTAAAGTTTGTGAAGTACATGCAGTTATATATTGCTACTGCTTTTAGCAAAGACCTTATGGACACGATCGAAGAGACGAGAAAGCAGTTGCGGGGCAAGCCTATTAATTTAAATAATCCCCACTTTCTGGCTTGGATTGTAATCTTTGTTATGGCTAGTTGGGAGTTGAGAAAACGACGGGAACTAGGAAGGAACCCTGCTGGATATAATATAGACAACTCCATTGCATTACCTTGGCACCTTTCACAACAGAAAGATGAGGAATTGTGGAAACTTCTTATGGATGATGTTGACCGCATCGTCAAGGAGATAAAGATAGACGGCCCAGAAAAAGAGGAAGTAGTTGCAAAACTATTTTTTGAAAAACTTCAAGGACGCATGAAGTGCTTTGAAAATCTTCGCAGAGATGATTTAATAGCCATGACATTTGGGAAAGAAAGAGATTTCCTGTATCTTCCCAACGCCGTAAGGCGGCGGGCAATAGGTAAGTTATCCCCAGCAGGCAGGATACGGAAGATGAGAGAACGATTGAGAAAGAAAGGTATATGTGAGGAAGAGATCAAAGAAAGAACGAATTTAGAATGGCAAAATTTAACATTAGCTTACATCCTGATTCTATTACGATAAGGGAGAGGGATTCTGAAGATCCTATTCCTGTGAAGTACGTAGTCAGCAATGACGAGACGGAAATAAATGTTAGTTATGAAGAAGATAGACAAGTTGTCGTAATAGAACTAAAGAAGTGGGCCGAGGGTAAAGCTTCTAAAGCTGCCAAGGCTTGCGTCAACTATCTTATAGAAAACTTAGATCGGCTAGCAGAGAAAAAAATTACAAATCGTGAAATAGCCAGAAAAACAGGTTTTCATGAAGATGTAATCGGTAGAGTGCGAAAACGTTTAAGAAAAGAAGTTCCCATTAGCCGGAAGCTTCTCGAGTAGCCCCCCGCTTTGTAAATCTTTCAATAAAAATTTTTGTTCAAAAAGTCGGACTTTTCATTTTTGTCACGTATCCCTATGTGATGGCAAAAAGAAAAGGTGCTGAACTCCACATAATCGTGAATCAAGAGGAAGGTATCTCTTGTGTTCAGATCGTGGGCCCAATCGAAACACATTCGGAAGGACACGACTTGTATTTTAGGATCATGGATTTGGTTCAGGACTTTGATAAAGCCATACAGAAAAGGATTGAGGAGTATAAATCGAGTGCAGAAGCAAACGAGCACTAACCCAAGTCCTAGGAAGCTTCTCACAGTTCAGAAGGCCAGCGAAACTTACGGGATAAATCCAAGCCTTATCTATCACTGGATCCGCTATAGGAAGTTTAATCACCATAAAGTCGGCAAGAAAGTTCTATTTTGGGAATGGGAGTTTTTGGAATTCTTGGAGAACCATAAGGTGCAGAAATATGATGATTTATAGGACTAACGAGGTAGCTGACTCATTAGTTCTTAATAGAAGGGATGTGAGATGACGGAAGAGACCCCCAAATTTGACCCCGTAGAAGTTAAAAAAATGTTAGAGCTTTTTTACATGGCGGGTGACGTTGTAGAGCTCAGAATGCCTCAGACCAGGGGGGCACGATTAGCGGTTATTTTAATGACAAGGAAAGGCTAATTGAGGCAGCTGAAGAGTACAGTGGCCGTGTTCCCGGTATATACATCCCGCTAAATCCTGTGAATCCCCAGTTGCTAGCCCGCGCCAACAATCGAGTAGAGCGTTACGCTAAATGGACAACTTCAGATGCCGATATTCTACAACGCAGATGGCTAGGTATAGATGTTGACCCAATTCGACCAGCCGGCATTTCATCCACAGATGAAGAGCATGAGTTGGCGCTATTTAGGACGAGGAAAATTAGAGACTTCCTTCGAGTACAACTAGGGTGGTCGGTCCTGATTTTAGGCGACAGCGGGAACGGTGGCCATCTTCTCTCACGCATTGATCTGCCAAACGACAACGAATCGAGAGACCTGATTAAGCGTTGCCTAGAATCTCTGGATTTCATGTTCTCCGATGAAAAAGTAACAGTTGATACAAGCGTATTCAACGCAGCGCGGATATGGAAGCTTTACGGAACTATGAGCTGTAAAGGTGATAACGTTCCAGAGCGACCGCACAGACTCGCTCGAATACTGGAGGTGAGATGATGCAAACGCTTGAAATCGTAACCAAGGAGATGCTCGAACGGCTCGCGTCCTTGAAGATTGAAGAGCCTAAACAGGAACATAAAACAGCTGGATCCCATAAGGCACTGGATATAGAGAAATGGTTAACTGACCATAACCTAATAGTGAAGAATAAAAAACTATGGCAGAACGCAACGATTTATATACTGGCCGCCTGTCCCTTTAATTGTGAACACAAACAAGGGGAGAGTTTCATCACTCAGTTCCCGAACGGAGGTGTAGCCTTTCGTTGTTTCCACAACTCATGTCAGGGATATAACTGGCACACATTGAGGGATCGCCTAGAACCCGGGTGGCGTGAGAAACATGATAAACACAGGAATCAAGAGAAAGCAGAAGATCTAGACAACGCCCGGAGAACTGTTTCAGGATTAGCCGAACGTGCAAAGACTGATAAGGGGGCGCCATTTGAACCAGAAATAATTAAAGCGCTGTTTATTATCCGTGAAGGTGACCCCGCCCTTTTTGCGCGATTGCGGGACGAGTTGAAGAAAGCGGGAGTTTCTTTACGCGAATTAGATAGGGTACTGAGGAAGCAAACCAAATCCGAAACCGGGCCTGACGGTGAGGATACAAATGAAGATACAAATAAGGGCATTTACTCGGTGATAGACAATGTAATTCATCAAAGAAAAATCACTAAGGATGGCCTCATTGTTCTCCCTCTATGCAATTTCGACGCGAGAATAAGAGCTGAAAAAACAGTCGACAATGGGGCAGAGAGAAAGACCGTATTTACCATCAGTGGAGTGCAAGGCGGACGTCACCTGCCTCAGATCCAAATTACAGCTGACAGATTCTCGTCTATGAATTGGGTTACACCAGAGTGGGGCGGGAAGGCAATTGTTTTTGCAGGATTCGGGACAAAGGATCATTTGCGCGCAGCCATTCAGGTACTTAGTGGAGGATATGAACACATCAGAGCCTTTGGACATCTAGGCTGGAGAAAAATTGGGGGCAGGTGGTACTTTCTTCATTGCGGCGGAGGGATAAGTGAGGATGGACTTAATTCAGAAATCCTTGTCGAACTTCCCATAAGTAGTTCGACGTATGCGCATTTGGGAAATTATATCTTGCCTACTCCGCCCAATGGAGTTGATTTGAGTCAAGCTGTACAAGCCTCTCTTAGCATTCTAAATGTCGCGCCTAAAGCAATCATGTACCCAGTTATGTCATGTGTCTATAGAGCAATTCTATCGGAAGCCGCCCCTGTGGATTTCTCTATATTTGTTTCAGGTCAGACGGGATCTCAAAAAACCGAGCTAACAGCGATAGCTCAAGCTCACTATGGAGCTGGCTTCCATGCGAAAAGCCTACCTGGCAATTGGAGTAGCACTGAGAATGCACTGGAAAAGCAATCCTTTCTTATTAAGGATTCAATTTTCACGATCGACGACTTCGCGCCCAATGGTACAACCTTAGAGGTGCAGCGGTTGCATCAGAAGGCCGACCGAATTCATCGTGGTCAGGGCAACCGTGCAGGCCGAGAGAGAATGCGTTCTGATGGGAGGTTTCAACCTGAGTATTTTCCAAGAGGGTTGATAATGGCTAGTGGGGAGGATATACCGCGAGGGCAGAGCCTACGTTCTCGGATGCTGATTGTGGAAGTAGCGCGGGGAGATGTTGACCTTCAGAAACTTACAAGGGCACAAGAAGATGCAGATAACGGGCTTTTTGCCCAGACGATGTCCGGCTACCTTCAATGGCTTGCACCACAAATAGAGGAATTGAAAAAAATCCTACCAGCGCGGCAGCGCGAGTTGAGAACCGAGGCGCGAAAATCAGGCTCAGTACACGACAGGACACCCGATATTGTAGCTAGTCTAGCAACTGGATGGGAAACTTTCCTTCTTTTCGCTGAGGATTCCGAGGCAATCACCGCTGATGATGCTGACCAATTGTGGGAAAAGTGTTGGTTGGTTTTGAATCAGATAGCGAAAATGCAATCTGGACAAATACTCTCCGAGGAACCAACGCGACGTTTCCTAGATGTTCTTGCATCCGCTCTGAGCTCAGGTTCGGCTCATCTTGCTGACGCAGAAACGAATGGTGTCCCAGACATGGAAGTTGCACAAAACCTGGGATGGCGAGAGAGGGGTAGAGATCAATACGGCAATCCAGAATGGAATGCCATTGGCAAAAGAATAGGCTGGTTGGAAGGCGAAGCTGTATTTCTTGATCCCGAAAGCTCGTTTGCAGTAGTCCAGGAATTAGCAAGGCAGCAAGGGACCAGCCTTTCTATCACACAGCGGACAATGTGGAAAAGATTAGATGAGAAGGGCCTGCTTGCATCACGCGAGTCGAGCCAGAACCGCTTAACAATCCGCAGGGAAATCGGGGGAGCCCGAAAGCGCGTAATTCATTTAAAAACTCAAGCCCTCTTAGGTTATAAAACTGGTCCAAGTGGTCCGAACGGTCCAGAAGGCGAAAATCCTGAAGATTTGGGGCAGCGTTCGTCGGGCCCATTTCCGCAAAGACGAAAAAATTGTGGTCCACAAAGCGGTCCGAGCGAGCGAGAAAACAAAAAAACTGATCATGAAGCTAATCCAGAATCCACGGCCAATGGCCCGGATAACACAGAAAATGGTCTACATACCACAGAAGAACCCGCTTCTGGTCCGCCCTGGACCACAGAAAAAGAAGAAGCGGCCCGCACAAAAGGTCATAATGCCTCGGAAAAAAACACTTCTGGACCAAATGGACCGAATGGACCGCTTTTCGGAGAGGACCCCCCTCCAGGTTTTAGCAATATAAATGAAGGCAGTATAGGGCATGGTGAGTTCTGCGACTGCACCGAGTGTTGCCCCAGCGTTGACCCATGGAAGAGGCAGTGAAATGAAAGGCAGAGAGCTTAAGGTTGACCAGAAGCTGAAGAAAAGAATCGAAGAAGGTTATTCCGCAATATCTAAAGCAATGGCTGAAGGCAAGGATACTACCGAGTGGGAGAAACAAGTAGTGAGATTGGAGAAAAGATTGATAGAGGAAGCTCTTGGAGTGACCCTGACTGCAGAGGAACTTCAATATGTCAAAACCATCAGCACAATCAAGTCTGTGTTTCTAGGAGCGAAGGTGATAGAGGTTAGCAGTAAAAAGAAACGATGAGATAGGAAGCGTAGATGCGTTGCAAGGTCGGAATAAGTTTTCTCCTACAGGAAGATATAGCTCTGATGGCAAAGGAAAGGGCGCTTCTTTTGGAAGAAGTAAAGTAATTGAAACAATGCCAGGGCTACCTATGTACGAAGACTGGTCCGAGTGGTCCAACTGGTTCATATAGAAAGTGACTATGTGAACTTAAAAGGCATTACCATGCAAATAGAGTGTTTGAGGGTTCTAGGGTTGTAAATAGTAAGTTACAAGAGGATAGCGATGAGCCAGATTAAGCGATTGCTCCAAACTGAATCAAAAAGAGCAATAATCATTAGAAAATCTAACAA
>JBLNAE010000386.1:0-13050 GCA_050259195.1 Ignavibacteriales bacterium | reverse complement strand
AAATCCAGAAACCAAGCATACCCAGGCCATAGACCATAAAATTCATAGCCATAGTATGAGCCACATTCTTTGCACGGGTAAATCCAGTTTCAACCATAGCAAATCCAGCCTGCATGAACATGACCAAATACCCAGTAATCAGAGTCCATACAATGTTAATGGCTATTTTATTGTGACCCACTGCATCTGCTATCTCCTGGAGTGTGGGTTTGCCGGCTGCCTTTGCTGGAACATCACCGATGGTGCCAGTGGCAGTACCAGACGGGTCTCCAGCCCAACTTAATATGGGGAATATCAGAACCCCCATAATAAATAATAAGAGAAGAAGGTTAGTTAACTTTTTACCTTTTAGCCTTTTAATATTTCTCTCTATAGAAATGGCGATAGCCCGCATCTTGCTCCCTCTATTATTCATTTTCCCCTCCTATAACTGCATTTTCGTGTTTTGGTCATGATAGACTGAAAACAGAATTGGCAAGAAATGTGCCAGAGGATGGGAGGCGTAAATATAAAGGGAGTTTTAGCCCACTTACGCCGTTACAGTATTGATTTGTAGTGCCATAGACTGGCTTTTAGAATGACTTCTAATGAAGTACTGATTAGTAGATTGCCTAGTAATTAGGCATACAAGATTGGTTTTCAGGCACTATTAACAGCCTACTCCGGCTATTATAATATAGAGAGTCATACCATATCACTGCAGCTTTTAGAACGTTATCAAGTTAGTTATAAGATCAAATCGGTTTTCTTCCATTAAAACCCGCGTCTAAATCATGCCAGAAACTCACCCTATCTTCTCCAAACCTCCAGCACAGGTACACCTCTCTTCCCTCACGAATAGATGGAAAATCAATAAGGCCCAAATCAATATCTTTGAGCATGCATCCCATCTCCATTATGGAATTTATATGGTCGTAGAACCTAGTTAGTTTTAGGACGTAATTCGCTCCGTTCTTGGACCCACCGTTGATTTTCGCTTTAGAGAGTGCGGGCCCCAGTTCAGGAATCTGGAAAGCAATTTCTGTCTTTAGTGTTCTTATCTTCTCAACCATAAAGTTAAGCTTAGGCAGGAGGGTATTTGCCTCTTCAACTGTGAAAAATTTCTTATGGTTTGACACTTATTCCTCAAAATTATTCAATGTCCAGCTTCTTTCCCTTGGTTTCGGGGAACGTAAGAACCGTTATGGCGGCAAGAATCGCAAATACCGAAGCCGTTATAAGAGAAAAGCCATAGCCGAGCTTGTGTCCCGCAAGCGTCATTCCCGCCACCCCCGCAAAAATAGCGGGTGCTAAAGCGGATGTCCCTCTTCCAAAATTGTAACAGAACCCCTGAGCCGTGCCGCGTGCTCTTGTGGGAAAAACCTCTGCAAATATAGCTCCAAAGCCAGAATAAAATCCCGTGCCAAAGAATCCAAGGGGAAATCCGCTGATTAGGACAAGGGTTTCAATACTTATAAAGCCACCTATCATCTTATGTATCCCAGTAATGGAACCGAAGACCGGAACGAGAAGTGCCATCATTATGAGAAAGCCCACAAACGTAGGTCTTCTCCCAAGCTTATCGTTTATAAGACCAAATGTATTACAGCCGACAAGCGCCCCCAGGCTTATAATAATCGTCATTGCATAACCCTTTACTAACCCAAGACCCGCTCCGCCTTTTGAAACCGGGCTTGCAAGGTACGTGGGAATCCAGGTGTTTAGTCCCCAATAGGCAATCATACAGAAACTCGTAAGGAGGATAGCTCTCATTGTGAATCCTATAAGGTCCCCTCTCCAAAGCTGAACAAAAGTAAACGATTGACCTTTTTCGCTCAGCTTCTTCTGGCTTCTCATTTCCGCAGTGGTCCTCCAAATCTCAGGTTCTTCACAATACCTGTACACAAAAAACACAAGAAAAGCGGGAAGAATTCCAACCAAGAATAGAACTCTCCAACTATGTACAAAAGTATGTCCGAGGAAAGGGAGCGTAATATCAAGATTCGCATGAGGGAGAATCAAAATAGCGAGGCTTGCAGCCAGAATATAACCAATTCCCCAGCCGCTTTGCACCATACCTATAACCTTGCCTCTGTGTTCCGCAGGCCATGTTTCAGCCACCAAGATTTCTCCAGAGGCCCACTCGCCGCCCATACCAAGACCCAAGAAGAAACGACACACGAGGAAGAAATAGACGTTTGGAGAAAACGCGCTGAGCCCCGTAAAAACTGAATAGAGAAGAATTGAATAAGTAAGTCCTCTTATCCTTCCAATATAGTCTGTGATAATTCCAAAAAGCGCACCACCTATGGCAGAAGAGGCAAGAGTAATGCCAAAAAGCCATGCCGCCTCTGTCTCGGTTAGCGACCAAGTATCACGTATTTTGGGAAGGGCATAGACATACAAAAGGAGGTCCATTGCGTCAAGCGTCCAGCCAAGCAAAGCCACAACAAAGGTAAGCCACTGCTTTCTATTTATATCCTTATACCAGCTAAATACCCCAGGCTTTGATACGGCTACATCCACCGTTTCATTATGCATGACCCGGCCCCCTATCTCTTATTTTCTTCCACAATGTTCATGTAATCCCTGCCAAACCACGGCAGAGCGTAGCAATAGAAAATACTTTAATAAAAGCCCAGCTTTTAAACTTATGCTACTAAATTTGCATAGGCATGTCAATCCTAAATTAACAGCGTCGACACCGCTAATAAAATTTACACCTTATTTTTAGATGTCTATTTCTCTAATGAGATTTCCACGTTGACGTTGAATGTTTTCCTTGACTTAATCCTGATAAAGCGTTAGATTTTTAATCAACTATGGAGAAGAAGTATTTATATTTAGAAACATACGGTTGTCAGATGAATGAATACGATTCAAGCAGAATCCGAAGCGCTCTTGGGATGGAGCTTACTGATGATCCGAAAGAAGCCGATGTGGTGATCGTAAACACATGCGCGATAAGAGAGAAGGCGGATCAAAAGGCGCTGAGTAGCTTGGGCAGATTTAAACACCTAAAGCTCAGAAAGCCCAATGCGATAATTGGTGTCGGCGGTTGCGTGGCTCAGCTTTATGGAGAAAAGCTCCTTGATCATATGCCTCACCTTGACATTGTGTTTGGAACAAGAAATATCCCAATGCTTCCCGAGCTTATATCACAGGTTCAGAGGGAAAAAAAGAGAAAGGTTGAAACCTCATTTGATGTTGAAGAGATTTTTGATGTCGAGCCTTATCACGAGGTGGGAAAGGTTACGGCATTTGTCTCTGTGCAGCAGGGATGCAATAAGACGTGCGCCTACTGCATCGTTCCGAGCGTAAGAGGAAAAGAGGTGAATAGACCTATTTCTGATATTCGCAGAGAAGCCATTAATCTCGTGCAAAAGGGGGTAAATGAGATAACTCTCATAGGACAGACAGTAAATTCATGGAAGTCGGATGGGTATAGATTTGGAGATTTACTGAGAATTGTATCGGACATTGAAGGGCTTTTACGGATTCGATTCACGACCTCATACCCTAGAGACATAACGAAAAAGCTAATTGATGCAATAAGAGATGTTCCAAAGGTCTGTCACCACATACACCTTCCAGTTCAGTCCGGTTCAAACAGAGTTTTAAAAATGATGGGAAGGACATATACAAAAGAGTGGTATATAGACACGGTGAGTAGGCTAAGAGGTGCGGTTCCCGATATGGCAATCACCACCGATATGATTGTCGGATTTCCAGGAGAGACAGAAGAAGATTTTAAGGATACAATGAAATTGCTCAGGGATGTTGAGTTTGATGGTACGTTTTCATTTAAGTTCTCATCTCGCCCTGGCACGCCCGCGGCAGAATTTAGGGATATGATACCTGATGAAGTTGCTGGTAGAAGATTATTCGAATTGCAGGAGTTTCAGAGAGAGATCACCGTGAAAAGGAACCTGAGCAGGATTGGACAAATTGAAGAGGTTCTTGTTGAAGGGGAAAGTAAAAACAGCATAAATTGGGTTTCGGGAAGAACAACTCATAACAGAATAGTCAATTTCCCCGGAACGGGAGAGCTTAAAGGCAAGCTCGTAAAGGTAAAAATTACGGAGGGGTTTCAAAATTCTCTTCGTGGAAGGTTGATAGAAAATTTAATGGAGGTGAACCATGTTTCTTGAAATGAAAGTCTCAGGGATAGCGCTAGATCCATTTACAAACACCCCGATTGTAATCTTAAAAGACAATACGGGTGAAAAGATACTACCTATCTGGATCGGTTTTATGGAGGCGAGCGCTATTGCGATGGAGCTTGAAAAGACCCCAAGAGTTCGCCCGCTTACGCATGACCTAATGAAGAACCTCTTAGAGGTTCTAAAGTTCTCGGTAACCAGGGTTGAGGTTACTGATCTAAGGAACGATACCTTCTATGCGGAGATACGTCTACAAAGAGGAAACGAAGAACACATAATTGATTCACGGCCAAGCGATGCTATAGCAATTGCCCTGAGAACCGGCTCTTCGATTTTTGTAAGCGACGAGGTACTTGAGAAATCCAAGAAACTGGAGATTGATGAAGAGAAAGAAAAGCTTACAGATATTCTCGATAAAATTCCTGCAGGAGATTTTGGAAAATACAAGATGTAATACCAAATCCGGTTAATTAGTATCTGTACGTCATGCCGAACCAGGCGAATCATCCTTCATGGCAGGATTCTTCGTGGAGCTTGCTATTAAATCTTTCATCTTATCGAGTATAAATCCGCGAAGGATTCGGAGTGGCAAGACACACCTTCGGATTTAGTATAGCTCATCTAAAACCTTCTCCGATAAATGAGAAAGAATACTTGGCTAAGAACAATCGTATTACTTGCCTATATGGGATTTATATTTATTCTCTCTTCAATTCCAGGGAGAGAAATACCATCTGCATTGTCTTCATACGATAAGCTGATACACTTTTTCCTCTACTTAATCCTGGGTTTAATCTTTACATATTTTTTAAGCGGGTTAAAATCAGGCTTAGCTCAAATTATGGTGGGATTCGCCACGTTTTTCTTTATAGCTATATATGGGCTGAGCGATGAGGTTCATCAGACATTTACTCCGGGGAGAACCTTTGAACTGCTCGATATAATTACAGACGTGCTTGGAGGAGTCACAGGGTGGTTGCTGTTTCAATTTTTCCGCGTAATAATAAGAGATAGATTCTGATAAGTACTTCTACTTATTTGTTATTACTGTAGGAGCGTCTTGCACCTGATCTGTTAATATACACTACTTATCTTCTTCTTCAGCAATCCCGTCCAGGGGTTCGTCAGAAAGTCCGTGTTTTGCCAGCCTATACCTGAGAGAGCGCAGCGTAATTCCAAGGAGTTTGGCGGCTTCGGTTTTATTTCCGTCCGTTGATCTCAGCGATTTTTCTATCATTTTCTTTTCGATATCATTAAGGAGCGAATCCAAGCTAGCAGTCGAAGAGAGGCCGGACTCAATGTCAATAGAATTCACCTCGCCTACAGGCTGAGGCAGCGTTTCCCGGCGAATCACGTTTGATGTCTCAAGCGCAACGCACCTTGCAATTATATTTTCAAGCTCTCTTACGTTTCCTGGATAGTGATAGCTCTCAAGAACCTCAAGAGCCTTCGGGGAAATTCCACGGATATCCTTCTCCATCTCGCGCGAGTATTTATCAATAAAATGGAGGGCAAGAGGGGATACATCTTCTTTCCGTTCTCTAAGAGGCGGAAGAACTATTTTTATCACGTTCAGGCGATAGAAAAGGTCCTCGCGGAATCTTCCTCTTGTAACCTCTTCTTCAAGATTCTTATTCGTAGCCGCAATTACTCTGACATCAATTGGAACCGGCTCTGTGCTTCCCAGGGGTCGGACGGTTTTATCTTCGAGGACTCGTAGAAGTTTCACCTGAAGATGGATCGGCAGATCCGCAATCTCATCCAAGAAAATTGTGCCACCGTCCGCCTCTTCAAACAACCCTTTTTTGTCCTTCGTAGCCCCTGTAAAAGCGCCACGCCTATAGCCAAAAAGCTCGCTCTCCATAAGAGTCTCAGGAATCGCTCCGCAGTTTACAGGGACAAAAGGGCCTTGCTGCCTTATCCCCGTATAGTGTATGGCGCGTGCTACAAGCTCCTTGCCTGTGCCACTCTCCCCGGTGACAAGTATATTTACTTTAAGCTCTGCAACTCTTTTTATGAGATCAAAAACCTTGAGTATTGCCGAGCTCCTTCCGATTATGTTTCCTAATCCGTACTTTGTTTCGAGTTCCTTTCTAAGTCTTGAATTCTCGCGCTCAAGCCTTCTCTTCTCAAGGGCTTTTCTTATAACAAGCTTTATTTCATCAATCTTAAAAGGTTTTGTGATATAATCGTAAGCTCCGAGCTTCATAGCCTCAATCGCCGTTTCATGCGAAGCAAAGGCGGTTATCATTATTGCCGTCGTATCCGTCTTTTTTTCGTTAATTCTCTTTAGAACCTCAATCCCATTCATCACAGGCATCTGTATGTCGACTATGGCTAGGTCAAAGGGCTTGCTTTCTATCTTCTCAACGGCCTTTCGACCATCGGCTGTGGTCTCGACGGTATAGCCCTCCTTCTCAAGCATGATTTCCAAGAACTCTCTCATTCCCGGCTCATCATCTACAATAAGGATTCTACTTTTTTCCTGTCCCATTAGCTATTCCTTACTAATTCTTCAAATTTTTTCGTCGTGGGCAGAGCTATCGTAAAAGTCGTCCCTTTGTTCTCGGTGCTTACAACACTTATTCTTCCGTTATAACCTTCAACGACCTTTCGCACAATAGCAAGCCCAAGCCCGGTCCCCACCTTTTTTGTAGTAAAAAATGGTTCAAATATGCTGGGAATGGTCCTCTCATCTATACCGCACCCCTCATCCGAGATCTTAACTACAACATCGCTCTCTTCCCCATGAGCTTCAACCGTGATCTTTCCACCGTTTGGCATTGCCTCTCTCGCATTAAGAAAGAGGTTCCAGAAGACCTGTTTCAACTGCGGGGAATCGGCCTGCACGTATAGCTCCTTCTGAGTGTTGACGATTACATCAAACCCATTTCTACTTGCAGCGTTTAAGAAAGACTCTACAGTTTCACTAATTATTTGGTTTACATCTACCGAGGTAGCCAATCTCTGAATCGGACTTGTAAGAAGAAGAAAATCCTCAACGAGTAGATTTAGCCTCTCAACCTCCTGAATGGCGATCTTGAGGAGACGAGCATTCTCGTCGGATGGCTTAACATCGTTGCTCAGAACCTCTATTGACCCGCTTATTACTGAAAGTGGATTTCTTATTTCATGAGCAAGCCCCGCGGAAAGCTGGCCTAAAAGAGCCATCTTCTCAGAAAGTCTTAGACGCTCCTCAAGCTTTTTAATTTCTGTAAGATCCTGAAAAATTATAATGTGTCCTCTCACCTCATCCTTACTGTCTCGAAGGGTTGAAGAAGAAAAGCCCAATATGAGTTCTTTTTCATCGGCTGAATGGAGAATCTCTTCTCTTTTTTTCGATAAAAGCTCTTCAAACCCCAGCCCTGGCATTAAGTAGCCTAAATCCTTTCCTACTATTTCATCCTTACTTATAATTCCAAGAATTTCAAGAGCCGTTTTATTAATGGATATAATTTTCCCTTCAAGGTCAAGCGTAATGACACCACTTGCAAGGCTTTGGACGATGTTTTCATGTAGGTTCTTGAGAATCCTCAGGCTTTCGCTGCTCTCTCTAAGTTCTTTTCCGGTTTCGCGTATTTTTTCAGATAAATAGCCGCCTAGCATTGCTATTAGAAGAAAGCCCGCGAGATTAAAAAAGGTATACGCGAATCCCCTTTCTCCCCAAAGTATTGGCAGGAGTCTAAGGCTCGAATGAAATTCAAGATGAAACTGATAGAGCACTATGAAGATGTAGAGAATTCCCGAAGCCAGAGCGGTAACATACCCAGTAATCCTCGTAAGCATCGTGTCGGCAAATATTATTATAAGTGGGTAAAGAAAGATAAAAGGACTCGACTTTGCGCCCGTAATAAAAATCACGGCAGAAGCAAGCACAAGATCAAAAGCGACCTGCACCGCACCAAACCACTTCGGATAATCCTCAAAGACAGGATAAATCAGCGAATAAATCAGACTCAGCAGATAAACAAGAACCAAAATAAAAGCCAAAAAGAAGGCTTCCTTTCTTGCGCCATTTTCAAAGTAAATGATCGCTCCGGCACTTAAAAGAACAGTAGCCACTATCACTCTTAAGGCTACGGAGTTCTTGAGTCCTGTATCAATCCTAATCATTCCCTTTGTTGCGCTTAACTGCAGAGCCAAAGAATCCCCTACTTGGAAAGCGTACCTATCATTTTAAACATGGGCATATACATAGCAATCACGATAAATCCAACAGTTCCCCCTAAAAAGGCAATCATTATCGGCTCAAGAGCAGACATTAAAGAGGCAACCGAGGCATCTACTTCTTCATCGTAAAAGTCAGCAATCTTGTTCAGCATATCATCCAGAGCTCCCGTCTGCTCGCCGACGGCTATCATCTGAACCACCATGGGCGGGAATATCTTGGGTTTTGCCGAAAGCGGTTCAGCCAATGTCTTTCCCTCGCTTACTGCTTTTCTTACCTCAAGAATCGCCTCTTCCGTTACCTTGTTCCCGGATGCCTTCGCCGTGATTTCAAGCCCATCCAATATCGGTATGCCGCCTGTGGTGAGCGTCGCAAGGGTTCGACAAAACCTGGAAAGAACAGTTTTGAGTATCAGGTCTCCTACCAGCCAGAGCTTGAGAAGAAAGGCATCTATGATTTTTTTTCCTCTTTCCGACCGCCTGTACGCAAAGGCTACAGCAAATGAGAATAGACCAAGAGCAATGAGAATGTAAATTATGTTATTCTTCAGAAAGTTGCTTACATCTACAACAAACTGAGTAATACCGGGAAGCGTCGTGCCCAGATCCTTGAAAAGGGAGGCAAACGTAGGGACAACAAATATCAAAATTATAGAGACTACTATAGTTGCCACCGTAATAACGACGGCGGGATAAACCATCGCGCCTTTAATCCTTCTCTTTATATTCTCGATCTTCTCTAGATATGTGGACAGTCTCTGAAGAACCGTATCAAGAACACCGCCAGCCTCGCCAGCTCACAATAGATTGACAAAAAGGTGATTGAAAACGCCCGGGTGCTTGGCAATGGCGTCGGCAAAGGTTGAGCCGCTCTCTACAGACTCTTTCACCTGAGTGAGGACACCTTTGAATTTGGCCTTCTGCTGGGCAGCCAACACATCAAGAGACTGAACAAGAGGAAGCCCCGCATCAATCATCGTAGAGAGTTGCCTAGTAAAGACGACCAGCTCTTTGGTAGAAACTCCTCTGGGTAAAAAGCTGAGGCTGAACTTTCCCTTTTCCTTAATCTTATCGGGAATCGGCTGAATCTGCATCTGCCTCAGGCGTGCAATCACAGCCGATTTACTAGGAGCCTCCATTTGCCCCTTCTGGGTTTTACCTCTTAATCTCCCTTCCCATGCATATACGGCCATCTTTTTACTCCTTTACTGTTTTAAGTCAACCAACTTAGTTTCTTAGCAACAAATTGACACAAATAATAGTCAGAAAACAGAATACAGAAACCCGGAGTCAGAAGTATTCCCCTATATTCTGATTTCTGTATTCTTCTGTTCGTGTATATTCGTGTTCATTCGTAGTTAAGTCATTCTCTAAACTTGTATTACTGTTTTCCTATTCGCTCCATCCTTGCCCCTGGAGCAGAGACTATCCTTTTTAACTCATCCGGATCTGGGCTTCTTCCAATTGCATCTTCGTATGTTATAAGTTTTCTTAGATGTAGGTCGGCTAGACTCTGATTGAAGGTTTGCATTCCCCATTTCTCCTGTCCTATCTGCTGCTGAGAGTAAATCTGATGTACTTTGTCCTCTCGAATGAGGTTTCTTATGGCGGGATTGGGTACTAGCACCTCCATAGCGAGCACTCTTCCGCCACCTATCTTGGGGATAAGTGCTTGACAGAGTATCCCCTCTAAAACAAAGGAGAGTTGCGCCCTTACCTGAGACTGTTCATGCAGAGGGAAAACATCAATAACGCGGTTTATAGTTTGAACGGCCGTGTTTGTGTGAAGCGTAGCAAGGGTTAAGTGACCTGTCTCAGAAAGAACGAGCGCTATCTTCATGGTTTCAAGGTCCCTCATCTCTCCGACTAGAATCACATCCGGGTCCTCTCTAAGAACGCTTCTTAGGGCGTTGTGAAAACTCTTTGTATCGCTCCCTACCTCCCTCTGATTTACAAGGCAACTCTTATGTATCATAAGGTATTCAATCGGGTCTTCAATAGTAACGATATGGTCATGGCGTTCCTGGTTTATCTGGTCTATTACTGCCGCAAGAGTAGTCGTTTTCCCGGACCCCGTGGGACCCGTAACAAGAATAAGACCTCTTGGTTTCCTTGCAATTTCAGAAACAATAGGTGGAACTCCGAGTTCCCGAAGCCCTCTTATCTTAAAAGGGATCAGGCGAAATGCTCCCGCTACGGCGCCCCTTTGCATATAAACATTTCCTCGAAACCTGCTCAGTCCCTGGACGCCAAATGAGAAATCAAGTTCCCAGTTCTCCTCAAACTTCTGCTTCTGTGCATCCGTAAGGACGCTATAGCATATATCTTTAGTTTCAGGTATAGAAAGAGGCGGGTGTTTAATCGGAACGAGTTTTCCATCAACCCTGACCATAGGAGGAGAACCAGTTGTAATGTGGAGGTCAGAGGCATTACTATCTACCATAATCTGTAGGAGTTGATGAAGGGTCACAGCCATATATATCCTCCTATTTTATCCGGCTAATTGTCGGGAGCCGTGTTTCTTACAACCTCTTCGACTGTGCTTACACCGTGTTTGAGCTTGAGAAGAGCACTATGCCTAAGCGTTTTCATCCCCTGCTTTATCGCTTCACGCTTGAGTTCAAGCACAGATGCACCACTCAGGACGAACTCCTTTAGCTCCTCTGTAAGCACCATAACTTCGTATACTGCTATCCTTCCCTTGTATCCGGTGCCAAGGCATGTTTTACAATTATCACCTTTGCCTTTATAAACCTTGTATTCAGATACCTCTTTTGGCGGCACTCCCAAGTCAATTAAAATCTGAGGAGAAACTTTTACCTCTTCTTTACAAACTGTGCAAACCTTTCTCATGAGCCTCTGGGCAACAACCGCATTTAAAGATGCGGTCACAAGGAAGGGTTCTATACCCATGTTCAGGAGTCGAGTAATGGATGAAGCAGCATCATTTGTATGGAGCGTGGAAAGCACAAGGTGACCCGTGAGGGCCGCTTTAATCGCAATCTCCGCTGTTTCATAGTCCCTGATCTCTCCCACGAGAATGATGTCGGGGTCCTGTCTTAGAAACGACCTCAGGCACGCCGCAAAATTGAGCCCAATCTCCTCATGAACATGAACCTGATTTACTCCGGGAAGGCTGTACTCAACCGGATCTTCGGCGGTAGAGATATTAACGTCCGGGCGATTGAGTTCCATAAGGCCCGAATAGAGAGTAGTTGTCTTCCCGCTTCCCGTAGGGCCTGTTATTAAAACCATTCCATAGGGTTTGTAGATGGAGTCTTTGAACGCCTTGAGCTGGTCTTCTTCAAAGCCCAATTTCGTTAGATCGAGTTGAAGAGAGGACTTATCAAGAAGCCTCATTACGACCTTTTCACCAAAGATCGTAGGAATTACGGACACACGATATTCCATATTCCTTCCCCGACCGAGTCTTAGCTTAATACGACCGTCTTGAGGAAGTCTTCTTTCGGCAATGTCGAGGTTTGCCATAATCTTCACCCTCGAAGATACCGCGTTCTTCAGCTTCATAGGCGGGCACATAATATCATATAGAACCCCGTCTATTCTGTACCTGATCCTATAGTCCTTTTCATACGGCTCAATGTGAATGTCGCTTGCATTTCGCCCTATTGCGTCAATAAGGATATGGTTTACAAGCTTTACAACGGGAGCCTCTTCGGAGGCTTTTGCCAGATCATTTACTTCTATTTCTTCCTCTCCGCCGAGTTCCACGATAAAATCCTGAAGCTCTCCCATTATCTGATCTATCGATACCCCCGTATCCTCAACCTCTATCTTTGCATCCCCCTCTTTCCTGGCTCCATAGTATTTTTCAATTGCGTTTCTAATCGCCCTCTCAGAGGCAACTACGACTTCAATGTTATGTCCGGTTGCAAATTTGAGATCGTCAATCGCAAATATGTTAGAGGGGTCAGACATCGCCACAATCAGATTTGATCCCGAGCGGTTTATCGGAACAAGACCGTGTTTTACGGCGGATTCTCTACTAATAAGTTTTAGAACGTCAGGGGTTATTTCAAATTCATCGAGATTAATGGCAGGAACCCTGTATTGCTTACTGAGGAATGCAACGAGCTCATATTCATTTATATAACCTAATCTGAGGAGTGTTTCACCAAGTCTCTTACCTGTCTGTTTTTGTTCCTCGATCGCGGTTTTTAACTGATCAAGGCTTATAACCTCTTCCTTAACGAGGATATCTCCAAAACGGCTGCTCATCCCTTAATTTCTCCTTACAAATTTTATAAAGCGGGAATTTTGAAACATAACGAGCTCAGTAGAAAATTTGTAAACAAATCTTTCTCAATTCCTCTATGGTTATTTATCCCTTACTGAGGCTCGACCGCAAGGACCCGATATGTATAAAGTATTTATCACAAAAAGGTTGGAAAGAATGAACACTAAAATTCAACCCTCCTGGGCAGCCCTGCTACCATGTTAGTCTTGGCTATTAATCTCCAGCTCCTCAACAGAAGACCAATGACCAATTTAGGTCAGAAGCTTTGCGGTCCCACCTTTTCAAGTAGTTTGCCCTCTTCCATAGGGTTTATAACTGTTCTTAGGTGTGGAATTTACACCCATTTCATTTGAAAGTCAATGGGTTACAGCCCTCATTCTTATTGGAACTCATTTCACCGTCGGGTAGTATTTTCAACCATGCCCATAGAAAAAATCGTCACAATAATTGGCGGTGGTTTAGCCGGAGCCGAAGCGGCACATC
>JBLNAE010000385.1:0-24887 GCA_050259195.1 Ignavibacteriales bacterium | reverse complement strand
CTTATGGCTATAGTCTATAACATCCATGTGATTATAAGGGAAGGGTCAGATGGCTCTTTCCTTATTGCTTTTTCTCTTTATCTAAATACTATCTTTGCGACAGAGCAATTTGTAAAGGTTGCTAATGCAGCGACTGCATTCGGAGCATTGCTGCTTCTAATCAAAATTTTTCTTGAATTGCCGTTTCATAGAGGGTTAAATTTTTTAGGAGGTGATAATTATTGAGAATTGCTCAGGTTGCACCGCTTTATGAAAGTGTTCCGCCCAAATACTATGGAGGCACGGAACGCATCATGTCATACCTTACCGAAGAGCTGGTGCACCAAGGACATAAGGTAACCCTCTTTGTCAGCGGGGATTCGGTCACTAAAGCTCACCTTATGGCTCCATGTCGGCGGGCTTTGCGCCTCGATAAAACTTCCATTGATCAGATGGCTCACCATATACTGATGTTAGAGCAGGTGTTTCGGGGTGCGGCCCAATTTGATATTATTCATTTCCATATTGACTACTTGCATTTTCCTCTTTCGAGGCGGCAAAGAACGCCTCATGTCACCACGCTTCATGGACGATTGGATATTCCAGACCTGGTTCCACTCTATAAGGAATTTCGTGATATGCCTGTGGTTTCTATATCGAACTCTCAGAGAGAGCCTCTGCCATGGATTAACTGGCAAGGCACAGTTTATCACGGGTTGCCGGGAGACCTCTACACCTTTCAGGAAGAGCCGGGAAAATACCTTGCCTTTCTGGGACGCATCTCACCTGAGAAGCGTGTAGATCGAGCGATTCAGATCGCTAAAAAGGTCGGTATGGAAATCAAGATTGCTGCAAAGGTAGATGCCACAGACCGGGAATACTTTGAGGAGATGATAAAACCTCTTCTCAATGACCCCTCGACCGATTACATAGGCGAGATTGGAGAGGGTGAAAAGGATGAGTTCTTAGGGAAAGCATACGCCTTGCTATTTCCCATTGATTGGCCGGAGCCATTTGGGATGGTAATGATCGAGGCAATGGCTTGTGGGACTCCTGTCATTGCCTATAATCAGGGATCTGTTCCAGAGGTAATAGAGGAAGGCGTTACGGGGTTTATTGTCGAAAACTTGGAGGAGGCGGTAAGAGCCGTAAAAATGGTTCCAAGTTTGAGCAGGAAATGGTGCCGGCAGGTATTTGAAGAACGGTTCTCCGCATCCCGCATGGCAAGCGACTATTTATTGATTTATAATCAGCTTATCGAGAGAAAGACGGAATCCAGGTCAATGTAACAGGGAACTATAGCCATGGACGAGATTATACGTGTAAGAGATCAGTTCTATATACTGGCAACCTCTTCTTTAGCCGACGACCGCACGCGCGTGCTCAAGCACGATGATATGTTTGCTGTATTTGATCGCTATGGGGATATTCAACCCATCGGATTGGGCGAGCAGGGTATCTATTATGAAGGAACGAGGTTTCTCTCTCGTCTGGAACTGGGTATAGGCGAGAACCGTCCTTTGCTCCTTGGCTCAACCGTAAATGAAGACAATAGCCTTTTGGCCGTAGACCTCGCAAATCCCGATATTAACATTGGCGGAAACGTGATTATCCCGCGAGGCACTTTGCATATATTCCGTTCTAAGTTCCTCTGGCAGGGCGTTTGTTATGAACGTTTAAGAATCGTCAGTCACGGTCTCTCTCCCGTTGAGGTTGTATTTTCATTCGGTTTTGAAGCCGACTTTGCCGATATATTCGAGGTACGGGGGCTAAATCGGGAGCGTAGGGGGCGACTCGAAGACACAGTAGATGAGAGAAGCGTTGCCTTTCAATATAGGGGCTTGGATAATGTGATTCGGCGAACGAGATTGGAATTCTCGCCAGCGCTCAGGGAGGTCTCCCTATCCCAGATGCGATTTGATGTGCAGCTCAGGCCAAAAGAGGAGGCGATATTTTTTTTAACTGTATCCTGCGAACTCGCGCATAGAATCCCCCATCGTTTTTCTTATGACTGCGCGTTTGGAGAGTCGGGAAATAAACTGAAAGTCGCAAGGGCTCAACAGAATTGTGAGATTTATACATCCAACGAGCAGTTCAACAATTGGTTGAACCGCTCGCTGTCTGACCTCTACATGATGGTTACGGATACCCCTCAAGGCCCTTATCCTTATGCTGGTGTCCCCTGGTTCAGTACGCCTTTTGGCCGGGATGGAATTATTACTGCGCTTGAATTTCTCTTAATTAATCCCAATATTGCTAGGGGGGTGCTTACATACCTTGCATCCACACAGGCTAGGGAAACTATTCCTGAGCAGGACGCAGAGCCAGGAAAGATTCTCCACGAAGCGCGCGATGGAGAGATGGCGGCACTGGGCGAGGTTCCATTCAGGCGCTACTATGGCAGTGTAGATGCTACTCCGCTCTTTGTTGTCCTTGCCGGAGCCTATTACGAGCGTACCGGAGATAGAAAGTTCATTGAGTCCATCTGGCCCAGTGTTGAACTTGCCTTAAAGTGGATTGATGCGTATGGCGATATTGACGGCGATGGATTTGTGGAATATTTTCGACGCTCTCCGCGTGGGCTTGTTCATCAAGGCTGGAAGGACTCTCAAGATTCCGTATTCCATACGGACGGAACCCTGGCGGAGGGACCGATTGCCCTTTGCGAGGTTCAGGGATATGTCTATGATGCCAAGCTCAGGGCTTCTGGGCTGGCATCAGTTTTAGGACAAAGGGAAAGGGCTGATGAGCTATTACATCAAGCCGACAAGCTCAAAGAGCGTTTTGAGGAGGCTTTTTGGTGCGAGGAGCTTTCCACCTATGCTCTCGCTCTCGATGGTAAGAAGCGTCCCTGCCGGGTTCGCGCATCCAATGCCGGTCATTGTCTCTTTAGCGGAATCGCCGCTAAAGACGGTGCAGAGCGCACCGCGCAGACGCTTCTGGGAGGGGACTTCTTTTCCGGATGGGGAATTCGGACTGTAGCTGCCTCGGAGGTTCGGTATAACCCTATGTCCTACCATAACGGCTCTATCTGGCCCTTTGACAACACCATTATTACGGCTGGACTTTCTAGATATGGATTCAAGGACTTGGCTATTAAGGCTTTAACCGGACTTTTTGATGCCGTGCTTTTTCTCGACCTCTACAGGCTGCCCGAACTTTTTTGTGGATTCCACAGGCGTCCTGGCAGTGGTCCGACTCTCTATCCGCTCTCATGCGCCCCCCAATCCTGGTCTGCGGCATCTGTGTTTTTCCTCATTCAGTCCTGTCTGGGGCTATCCATTAATGCTCCTCGCGAGCAGATATGCTTTTCCCATCCGCTCTTGCCTGATTTTCTTCGCAGAGTTTGGATTAAAAATCTTAAAGTGGGAGGAGCGTCTATAGAGCTTTTGCTTGAGCGCCATGAGCAGGATGTGGATGTTAACGTTACGCGCAAAGATGGCAATATCGAGATTATAGTGATACGATGAATTAAGCATAAGCTGCTCCACACCCTAAATTTCTTTCAAAAATCCACTGCCTCGTGACACTTTTTGCTCTTGTGACATTTTTTGTCACTTGAAGGATTAATTGGGGTCAATTCAGCAGTAGCCTGAATTAGGATGTAGAGGAGAATGTAATTTTTAACTTACTACATTTTTGGTTTAAAGAGATTTGAATTTTATATAAAAACGCTAGTAATTATAGTGAGTTACACCTCTTCATCGGAACTGAGTAGTTTCTGACCCTCACGTCGAAACCTGCGTTGGCAAACTCGATAGATTAGATCGGTGAATTGGAGACACAAATGGCATAACCCTTGCCATACATAAAGAGCAGGAAAGCGGTTAGGACGTAATTAGTCCAAACTCTTAGCCCAAGTCGAAAAGGGCAAACCATCCGAAAGAATGGGACGCAAAGCTACAGGCCTAAATTCGTCAAGAGGCGAATATGGTGGCTGGGTTGCCGAAATAGGGTGATGAAAGAATTTATCTTATACCCTCTTATTTCAGTTTCCCTAAGTAATAAATTTAGGATGCGCCTCCTTGAGGATGGTTCATATATTCCACAAGAGGAGGTATAGAATGAGAACCCACCAGAGTTGGTTAATACAAAGAGCCTATGTTGTTTTTTTAATTTTATCTATTCTTTTTTCCCCGCGTTTGTCCAATGCGCAGGCCTTTGACTTCGAGGATATTCTATTAGGTCATTCTCCGGTCTGTCGTGAAGAAGCACGCGGCAGTGCTCGGTGCCACGCCAGAGTAAAGATTGATAATAAGGGAAATCCAATGGTAACAACCAGTCCGAGCGGCTATGGCCCGGCTCAATTCCTTGCAGCATACGGATTAACCGGGATAGCTCCATCTGACCAGATCATTGCAATAGTGGATGCATACGACCATCCTAATATCCAGTCGGACCTGAATACATACAGCGATACATTCGGAATACCTAGGTTGCCTGCTTGTGTGGGTTCAATTACTGGCTCAAGTGTGCCTTGCTTTCAGAAGGTAGATCAGAATGGGGGGCAATCATATCCAAAGGCAAATTCCGGCTGGGCATTAGAGATTGCACTTGATGTTGAGATTGCTCACGCTATTTGTCAAAACTGCAAAATCCTGCTTGTGGAGGCATACAGCAGCTCCTATTCCGATTTGATGTCAGCGGTAGATAGAGCGGTTCTTATGGATGCAACAGTTATTTCTAATTCATACGGCTCAAGCGAGTTTTCTAGTGAAACCGCTTATGATAGTCACCTTAATCATCCAGGGATTGCTATTACCTTTAGTTCTGGTGATAGCGGCTATGGTACCAGTTATCCCGCGGCTTCTCCATACGTTACTGCAGGAGGAGGAACATCATTGTATTTCTCTACCACATCCATCACTGAATCCGCCTGGAGTAAAGCGGGAAGCGGATGCAGCGTTTATGAATCTAAGCCATCCTGGCAAAAAGATAACCTGTGTTCTAGGAGAACAATTGCGGATGTCTCAGCCGATGCTAATCCCAATACGGGAGCGGCGATTTTTGATAGCGTGCCTTATGGGGGGCATATAGGGTGGTTTCTGGTCGGAGGAACAAGCTTATCTTCTCCAATAATAGCAGGTACGTATGCTTTGGCAGGAGGGGTAGGGGCAGGAATATGGGGTAACGCGCTACCTTACTTGCAAAGCCCGTCAACTAATCTCAATGATATAGTCGGTGGAAAAAACGGCAGATGCGGTGGCACATATCTTTGTAAAGCCGTGTCCGGATACGATGGACCAACGGGTTTGGGAACACCAAATGGGGTAGGCGGATTTTAGAGAGACCGGAGAAGAGAGAACCAAGAGGAGACGGTGGATTTGGTCTTCCTCAATCCCCAATTAGCCATAATCTTTCTCTAGCCTTTTAGATTGATTGGGAGGTTGGTCTTCAAATGGAAGCTTGATGCGAGGGGCATCAATCCAGAGACCTTCGATGTCGTAGAACCTTCTTACAGGCTCATAGAACACATGAACTACAACATCCGCCGCATCAATCAGGACCCACTTGCCTTCGGTATATCCTTCAACACCGATGGCTCTTTCTCCCATTTCTTTGAGTTTTTGTTCAATGTTATCCACGATTGTTTTTACTCCCCTATCCGAATCGGCGCTACATACGAGAAAGTAATCTGCAATGTCGCTCAGCGCCTTTATCTCAATCACTTCCATATCCTGTGCCTTTTTTTCCTGGGCAGCATGGGCAAGGATTATGGCTTTTTCCTTTGATTTTATCAAAGCGCCTCCTTTGCATAGATTTTGTTCTCCAATATGTATACCTCTACCTCTTTGGGAACCAGGTATTTAATAGAGCTATTCTTATTTATTAAATCTCTTATCCGGGTCGAGGATACTTGAATCCCCTCAATTTTCACAAGAGCTAGTGTTTTAGTAGAGTCTTTATGCCTGTAGAATACCACGTTCTCTTCATTTTTATAATATCGAAAATCGTCCCCCAGCGCAAGTGGAATCGAAGTAGAATGTGGAAAGCCGGGTCTTGTAATTACGGCAAAATTCGAGAGTTCAAAGAGCCTCTTATACTCCTTCCAGGTATGTATCTCGGAGAAGAGTTCCGCGCCCAGAATGAAGTAGATTTCAAACTCAGGGAATTTAGAAGAGAAATACTCAAGAGTATGGATAGTATACGAAGGTCCTCCGCGTTTAATTTCTATGTCGCAGACCTCAAAAAACGGGTTTTCTCCCGTTGCGAGTTCTACCATCTTTAGACGATCGGCAGGAGATGCTACGTCTGATGAATCTTTATGAGGAGGCATAGGCGAGGGAATGAAATAAACCCTGCCAAGCGCAAGAACCTCTCTTATCTCTTCGGCTCCCCTCAGATGGCCAACGTGTATAGGATTAAACGTTCCGCCCAAAAGTCCGATCTTCGTTCTGGGCTTTTTCCCCATTTTCTCTATATTATCATATTTTAGATGTTATTGTGAGGGATAAAGTCTACTATTGTGTAGGTATTAGCGGTTCTTGGAAATTCAATCGGGTAGGAGCGAATACGAGGTTCGTCCTAATATAAGGACAACTCTAATAAAGGACAACGGGCAAATCTTGTATTCACCCCTACGATAAATAAATGGACATCCTGTAGGGGCAGGTTTGAAACCTGCCCCCTACGATTGCTAAACGTATCCTTCGACTATGAACTCTTGCCCTATGGTTTTTACTCGAATCTTCTTTATAGAAAGCGCATTTTTGACCTCGGAGATATTGAGCTTTCCCACCATACTAATGCCTTCGCTTCCGATAATCTTGGGCGCATAGAAAAAGACAACTTTATCCACGATGCCGTTTTTCAAAAATGATGCCGCAGTCTCGCTGCCGCCTTCGACCAGAATACTTGTAATCTCCGTATCACCCAGTTTCTTAACCAGATTTAAAACATCAATGTGGCCATCTTTTTCTTGGTCTATGAATAAAACCCTCGCTCCCATCTCCTCTAAATCTCCAACCTTCCTGGGCTCCCCTGATGGGGTTGTGGCTATAATCGGTGACTTGTGAAGGTTAAGGAGCTTCGCGTCAATCGGGATCCTGAGTTTGCTGTCGAGAACTACGGGTGTTGGTTGACGGTCTGATTTTTTGCCTGATCTTACGGTAAGCTGAGGGTCGTCCTGAATCACGGTTTCAATCCCGACAAGGATGGCATCCACTTGATTTCTCAACTTGTGCGCGTATTTTCTTTGAATTTCGCTCCCTATCCATTTTGAGTCGCCTGTGAATGTGGCAATCTTTCCGTCTAGAGTCGCAGCAAGCTTTAGGATTATAAAAGGCATTCCTGTCGTTACGTATTTAAAAAAAGCCTCGTTAATCTCTATGCACCTGCCTTCTAGAACGCCAACCTTCACCTCTATACCTTTTTCTCTGAGGATTCTTATTCCTTTTCCGCTTACGTTCGGATTCAAATCTAGAGTTCCTACTACGAGTTTCGATATTCTCCTTTCAATAATAGCGTCCACGCACGGAGGAGTTCTTTTTCCTGTGTGGCAGCACGGCTCAAGCGTGATGTAGAGAGTAGAGCCCTTCAGATTATGCCCTTTTCCCTCTGCGTCTAAAAATGCCTCGATCTCCGCATGGGGAAGCCCGGCTTTTCTGTGGTATCCCTTTCCAATGATTTTCCCCCTTTTTACGACGACTGCGCCCACGAGTGGATTTGGACTTGTCATTCCCTCGGCTCTCTTTGCAAGTCGAAGCGCAAGAGACATATATTTTGAGTCAGGGTCTTTGGGCATTTAGTTCAGAAGACGACAGAAATTATTTAGCCACGAACGAGCACAAATTTACACGAATAGAATGATGCAAGATGCATGATTCATGATGCACGAAAACTACATACATCCTGTATTCCGTATCCTAATTAGAGTTCATCTAATCAATGCAGGGTTTCCTTTCCGGTAAGAAATAGCGCCTCGACGAATTCGTCCGCTTTAAATTCTCTCAGGTCTCCCAATCTCTCTCCTATTCCGATGAACTTTACGGGGATTTTCAATTCATTTGCGATGGCTACGATTACCCCTCCCTTGGCCGTTCCATCGAGCTTTGTAAGCACTATCCCTGTAATCTCTATTGCCTCTTTAAACATCTTCGCCTGCTGAATCGCATTCTGGCCGGTTGTGGCATCAAGCACAAGGAGCGTCTCGTGAGGAGCACCCTCAAGCCCACGCCCTACGACTCTTTTTATCTTTTTTAGCTCTTCCATGAGATTGGTTTTTGTGTGGAGTCGCCCGGCGGTATCAACTATTAAAACATCCGTGTCTCTCGCAAAAGCCGCTCTTACCGCGTCAAAAGCCACCGCCGACGGGTCTGCTCCGCTCTGTCCCTTTAAAAAATCGCTTCCTACACGGTTTGCCCAAATCTCAAGCTGCTCCACGGCTGCGGCTCTAAATGTATCGGCTGCGGCAACCATGACGTTTTTCCCATCTTTTCTGAATTGGTATGCGAGTTTTCCAATTGTCGTTGTTTTTCCTACGCCGTTTACTCCGGCAACCATTATTACAAACGGTTTTGCATTGAGTGCGAGAGGCTGTCCCTCGGCGCTTTTGAGCACCTGGAGGATTTCTTCTCTTAGCGCTTCCTTTATGAGCATGGGGTTTCGAAGCGCTTTCTTTGAGAGCTTGCTTTCTATCTCACTTCTTAGTTTCATGGTAGTTCCTATGCCGAGATCCGCCGTAACTAGAGTTTCCTCAAAATCATCCCAGAGACCATCGTCAATCTCTGTTCTTATGCTCAGCATCTCGTCAAGCTTTCCGAGGAGTCCGGCCTGTGTTCTTGAAAGTCCGGCGCGAAGCCTTGAGAAAAGCCCTGCCTCTGTTTCCTCAGGCTCTTCTTCGATCTTTTCTTTTGGGACGGTGCTTTCAGCCCTGATTACTTCTTCAGTTACCTCGTCCTTGGCTGTCTCTTCAAATCCTTCAAGCTCAACCTCATCCGTCGTTTCTTCTTCAATCAATTCATCGCTTATGCTCTCCTGAGATTCCATCTCCTTTATCTCTTCCTTATGAAAAGATTCAGCCTGAACATTTCCTGTATGAGAAACATCTTCTGTAATCGCCGGTTCGTGATGCGCTCCCCTTCTCGTGAGGAAAAATATAATTACAGAGATTAAAACCACTATTCCGCTTCCGCCGCCTATTAAAACGAGTTCGCCGTGGGTTGCGTATAAATTGGTCAGGAAAGAAATAAACTCTTCCATTTTTCTTTTGCCTCCTTTCTTCGTTTGGGAAGGATTATGAGAAATACAGTTCCGCGTCCCTCGATACTTTTAACCCTGATTCTCCCTCCGTGGCTTTCAACTATCTTGTGCGCTATGGTAAGACCGAGTCCTATGCCGCCCCTTTTGCCCGAATAGAACGGTTTAAATATACTCTCTAGCACGCCCTTTTCAATCCCCTTACCCGTATCGGCAATGCACATTTGGCACCAGCCGTCTCTATCGCTTGTCTTTATAATCAGCCTTCCATCCGGGGGTGTGGCGTCCTTTGCGTTTAAAATGAGGTTTAAAATCGTTTGATAAATCTGGTCTGCATCGGCTTGAATCTCATCGAGATTTCCGTTAAGCCTAACCTCTACTCTCAGAGGCCGAATCTCCGAGGATAGGGTGTTTAGAGCCTTTCTTATAACATCGTTGATATTTATCCACTCAACCCTCGGCTCCTGGGGTCTTATGTACGAGAGAGACTTCTTCACTGTTGAATCCATCCTCAGCACTTCCTCTTCAATAAATGTCGCAAGCTCCATTCCCTCGGGGTCTTCCGTCTTTTCAAACCTCTTTCTAAGGGTTCCGGAAGAGACCCGAATAATGCCGAGAGGGTTTTTTATCTCATGGATTATCATGCTTGCAACCTGCCCAAGCGTGGCGAGTCTCTCATCACGCGATTTCTCTTCATAGAGACATACGTTTTCAATGCTTATTGCCGCCTGACGCGCTATCCCTTCAAGCAGTTTCACCTCATCCCTCGAAAGAGGAAGCTGTGAGAGCTTATCGCCGAGTGCTATTATTCCCATGAGACCGCTTTTCGTAACCATTGGAATAAGATTCCTTATTCCAAGGTCTTTAAGCTTCATGGTCTCCGTTGGATTTATCTCCATGTTTGAAACCAACTCCTCAACCTCAGCCGACCGTCCCATTGGCAGCCTACCCTGGCCATTATATTTTAGGTCAACTAAATCCCCAGGCTTCGGCTCTCCGTATTTAAGTGTAAACCTCTCCGTTCCTTCTTTTAAGAAAACATAGGCTGAGTTGAGTCTCAGGAGTTGCCGAAATCTTTTTACCATCAGCTCCGCGATTTCATACGTGTCGAAACCTTCTCCTCCGATTTCGCGCCCAAGCTCCAAGAAACCTTTTTGAAGGTTGTACTGATCCGTATAGAAAAATCTGTCAATCCAGTGCTGAATCTGTCTTCTTACCGGGTCAAATGCCACGACGATGACGAGAGTTGATATTACAGGCTCAAGCGGAGAACGGTCAAGAGAAAAAAGGGTCTGCATAAGGAGGCTTACGATGGTAACTATAATCAAATACAGCACTATGAGCGCGCCGCTTAGGGCGCCGTAGCTTATACTCTTTTTTATGACCAGGTCTATATCAAAGAACTTTCTTTTCGTCGCCGCATATCCGACGAATGCGGGGAAAACTATGGCAAGTCCCATTGCATAATCGAACCCTACAACTGGATGCCAGAGGGCATGAAGCGCGCTCCATATTACGGGAATAAGGGAAGCGACTACAAGCCCGAAGGCCACGATTTTTGCCCTCTGCTTTATCACGCCCTCCTTTGTGTTTGCATAGGTAATTATTAAAAGACTCAGGTCGAGAATAAAAATGCATCCCATGTAGAGAAGGGAAAATTTCGAAAAAAGAATGGAAAGCGAAGGATCTCCTTTGGTCAGGTATCTGAAGGCTATAAGCACAACCGCTGGAGCATAAGGCACATACCGTATCCAGCGATTTCTCTTTACAAAATCCCTTTCTTCGGGAAAGAAAAGAAAAAGGTGGGCTGAGATTGCGCCAAAGAGCGGGTATATGAGCCAGAATTCAGAAAATATATAAGTCGTGTTGGAATCGAACATCGTCATGTATGAAAGGGCAATGAGAAGACACATAAAGAAATTTACGAATGTAGCTTTATTCGGTTTTGCAAAATATACAAGCCCGCCTGCGGCAAGGAAAAACATCCCTAGAATGAAAGGCAGAAGAAATGTAAAGAGGAAGTCCCCCAGGGTGAAATCTTTTATGTTTACTACAAAGCTCAGGATTTCACCATTCCGGTTTACCGCGTAGGTTAGCGCTTTTTTATTTTGCTTAGAACCAAAGATATCAAAGACCTTTCTAAATTCATCTACCGTTTTGACTTTGACTCCGTCGATCTCCGTTATCCAGTCATAAGCCCTTGGTCCTCCATCCCATTTCATCCATATGCTTCTCTGATAGACTGATACGACGAGATTTTTATAGTAGAAGAACCCCGGAAACGGTTTTCCCAGCCATTCAACCGCATTTATAAATGAAATCGTTCCTATTGCCAAGGCAAAGACTATTAGGGGAATTATTATTGCAGAAGCAATCTGTTTAGGAGGATACTCCTCTTTAAATAAGAATCTCATCTCTTATCCTCCATATCATTTTACCTTCCAATTGTCTAATGAAACAGGGTTCTCATTTTCGGAATTTTCGACGAATTTCACATATCTTGCACTAGAGTCTTGAAGAAGAGAAATTTTCTGTTATATAATGTGAGCGGTAGCGTTTCGAGCGCGGTATTCTTTGAACCGCAATGTGATTCAAAGGATAATGGAAAGGCGCGAGAAATGGAAACAATATGAATCGAGATTTTGTTCACCTTCATCTTCACTCCCAATATTCGCTTCTTGATGGCGCAATAAAGTTTGACGAACTCTTTTCACAGGCCAAAGAATACGGCATGACAGCCGTCGCCCTCACGGATCACGGCAACCTCTTTGGAGCTGCCGAGTTTTACAAAGAGGCAAAGAAGGCGGGAATAAAGCCTATAATCGGGTGCGAGGTCTATGTCGCTCCCACATCGAGACAGGATAAGTCTTCGGAAGAAAAGAACCACCACCTGACTGTCCTCTCAATGAATGGAGAGGGATATAGAAACCTTTCTAAGCTCCTTACAAGAGCCTACTTTGAGGGGTTCTACAAAAAGCCCAGGGTTGACTATGAGCTTTTAGAAGCACATAGAGAGGGGCTTATTGTGCTAAGCGGTTGCCTTAACGGCGAGCTCTCGAAGTGTGTTCTAGCAGGCGACCTTCAGAGAGCGCTTCGCGTTGCGGCAAAATACAAAGAGATGTTTGGCGACCGCTATTATCTTGAGATTCAGGCAAACAGGCTTCCAGAGCAGGAGATCGTGAATCACAAGATAGAGCAGATAGGAAAAAGCCTCGACATTGGGGTTGTCGCGACAAACGACTGCCATTACCTAAGGCGCAGAGATTCGAGGCCCCATGAAGTGCTCCTTTGCGTTCAGACCGGAACGACTATAAATGACGAAAAGAGATTTAAATTCAAAGGAGATGAGTATTTTCTTAAATCCCGCGAGGAGATGTTTGAGTGTTTAAAGGAACTTCCGGATGCAATAGAGCGCACTTGGGAGATTGCGGAAAGATGCGGCTTTGAATTTAAAACAAACGGCTACAAGCTCCCGGTGTTTGAGCTTCGAGACGGAAAATCGCTCGATGATCAAATGGCTATACTCAGCAGGAAGGGGCTTGAAGAGAGATTAAAAGAAAACGGCCTTTCGGGAGAAAAGGCTCATCTATACGAGCAAAGGCTAGAGAGCGAGATTGAAACCATACAGAAGATGGGATTTTCTGGGTATTTTCTTGTAGTTTCCGATTTCATAAAATTCGCTAAATCTCGCGGAATTCCGGTTGGACCCGGAAGGGGAAGCGCGGCGGGAAGCCTTGTCGCATATACCCTCAGAATCACGGAGATTGATCCGATTCCATACAATCTCATTTTTGAGAGGTTTCTGAATCCGGAGCGGGTGAGTATGCCGGATATTGATGTTGATTTCTGTGCCGAGAGGCGCGACGAGATAATAAAATACGTTACCGAAAAATACGGTGCCGATAAGGTCGCCCAGATTGGAACATTCGGAACCATGTCTGCAAAGGCAGTAGTGAAAGACGTGGGGAGGGCGCTTGGAATCCCCTATGCAGATGTTGATAGGGTTACGAAGCTTATTCCGACGTTTAGGGGAAAGGTGTTTAGCATTGATGAATCTATTTCTCAAATTCCACAGCTAAAAGAGCTTATACAGAAGTCCCCAAATCTTCAGGAGTTAATCGAGATTGCCCGTCCGCTTGAGAATATGGTAAGGCACTCATCCACGCACGCGGCAGGAATCGTGATTTCAAATGAGCCGCTTTCGGACTACATCCCACTTTACAAGGGCCCAAACGATGAAATCGTAACCCAGTTCGACATGAAGTCCGTAGAGGATTTGGGATTCGTAAAATTTGATTTCCTCGGACTCAAGACACTCACCATCATAGACAAGGCTATAGGGTTTATTCGTGAAAATTGCGAAGGCTCCGAGTTTGACATAAAGAAAATCCCGCTCGACGATCCGGAGACATACAGGCTCCTGTCAGGCACTGAGACGAGGGGAGTGTTTCAGATTGAATCTTCGGGTATGAAAGAGGTCCTTATGAAGCTTCAGCCTTCGAGCTTTGAGGATATTATCGCAGTCCTTGCCCTCTACCGTCCGGGGCCGCTTGATAGCGGAATGGTAGATGAATTTATAAAGCGAAAGCACGGAAAGAAAGTTGATTACCCGCTTCCAGAGCTTAGAGAGATTTTAAAAGACACCTACGGTTTATTCGTTTATCAGGAACAAATTATGAAAACAGCAAGCGTCCTTGCCGACTATAGTCTTGGAGAGGCCGACCTCCTCAGGCGCGCAATGGGCAAGAAAAAGCCCGAAGAGATGAAGGCCCAGGGGCAGAGATTTCTTCAAGGGGCGAAGAAAAAGGGGATAAACATAAAGAGGGCGGAAGAAATCTTTGACGCTATGGAGAAGTTTGCGGAGTATTCGTTTAATAAAAGCCATAGCGCTGCATACGCGCTGATTACATACCAGACCGCCTACCTTAAAGCTCACTATCCCGCAGAATTTATGGCCGCGCTGCTCTCGATTGAGGCGGATAACACGGATAAGGTCATATCAAGCATTGCCGAGTGTAAAAAAATGGGAATCGAGGTGCTTCCCCCGGATGTAAACGAGAGTATGGCCGGGTTTAATGCAGTGGGCGGAAAGATCAGATTCGGTCTTTCTGGGATCAAAAACGTCGGTGAGGGAACCGTTGAGGCAATAATAAAGTCAAGGGAAGAAGGGGGGAAATTTAGGACAATATTTGATTTCTGTGAAAGGGTAGACGCGAAAAAAATAAATAGGAGGACATTTGAGAGCCTCATTAAAAGCGGTGCCTTTGATTCGCTGGGGGCTAATAGAGCGCAGCTTATGGGGGCGATTGAAGACCTCCTTACGTATTCGTCAATGAAGCAAAAAAGCTCTCCGGAGGGGCAGAGCACGCTTTTTGCCCTCAGCGATTCGATTTCCGCGCCGGATCTTCCAAACGTGGAAGAATGGAGTGAAAAGGAAAAGTTGAGGGCTGAAATGGATGTTCTTGGCTTTTACGTTACTGGCCATCCTATGGCAAAGTACGCTGGAGAGATAAAGAAGTACACAAACATGGATACCGAACTGATTTCCGAAATTAAGGAGAGGCGGGAGGTGTCAATTGCCGGAGTTGTGCGGTCACTGAGCGTTAAGCACACAAAAAACGGCTCGGGGATTTTCGGTAATCTTGTTCTTGAAGATATGAAAGGCTCTGTGGAGATTGTGATTTTTAACGATTTGCTCAGGAAATCACTTCCTATACTGGAAGAAAAGGCAGAGCCTGTGATTGTAAAGGGCACCGTAGAGCCATCGGAAGAAAGAGTCAGGCTAAGGGCTACCGATATATTGTCATTGAGAGAGAGGAGAAACGGCTCCACTATTCATATTAGTCTCACTAAGGAAAGCGCAACTAAAGATAGCCTTTTAAAGCTGAAAAAAATAGTTGAAGCTTATCCCGGAAAATCCCTCATACGCCTTCACTTGGAAACAGATTGTGGAGAAGCGGTAATTGAACTCGGGGACTTCGGGGTTGACATTCGGGACGAATTCGTTGACGCTGTAGGAAGGCTTTTTGGAAACAAAGTTTTAAGACTCGATTGATGCGGAAATCCGGGGTAGTGGTAATCCTTGTGATTGTCCATTGATTGCGATTTTATATTTTTAGGGGTGGATACAAGATTTTCTTCTACAAAACAAAAAGGGAGGTAGTAAATCATGGAACTTATGGAAGCAATAGGATCAAGGAGAAGTATCAGGTTTTTTAAACCCTGGAAGCCTGTGGAAGAATGGAAGATTCAAATGATGCTTCAGGCCGCAAGATACGCATCGTGCCAGGGCAACTGCGGTTCAACCGAGGCGATAGTGATTGATAAGAAAACGTATCCAAAGGAGAAATTCGAGCAGATCATTGAATGCGCTTCGCCGTTTAATGAGATTCACCTGCGTCAGGCCCCGATTGTCATTGCTTGGCTTCTAAATCTCAATGCTTGGTATAAGGAATTAGTCCAGTCATTTGCGGTGCTCTTTCCTGCAAGAGCCGTAAGCGTGGCTCACGGATGGACTTATAAGCTCCTCACCGAGGTAACATATCCGCGCCTTATGAGCTTTCCCCGTGAGAGAACCGAAGCCCTGCTTAGAATTGAGGCCGGGCAGGCTATAGCCAACGCTTTTCTGGTGGCTACTGACCTTGGGCTTGGGTGCTGTCTCCTTGCAACGGGGAGAAAGCCGGCGGAATTCCCAAAGGTGTTGGGGGTTCCTGAGAATGTCGTTCCAATATGGCTTATGGCAGTTGGGTATGCGGCTGAATCTCCGGGGCAAAGACCGAGGAAGCGTTTTGATAGATTGTTTCACTTCAATCAATACGGAAATCCGCTTAAAGAAGACCCGGAGGTTAAAGAAGAATTAAAGCGCAGAAAGCTAATTCAGCCGATGGATCCCCTTCCTGGAAGGGATGAGGAGGTGCTCCATATTTGCAAGATGTTTGGACTTCCGGAGGGTCTCCCAGATATGCCCAAGGAGCACATAAAGGCTCTCTATGAGGATGAGAATTCTCCTTATTATGGCGAGCTTCCACCGGGGCTTGAGGAGAGGGGGGTTTAGCCAGGAGTGAGTCTCGTATTCGAGAGCTGTCAGACAAGAATGTCTGTTCTACCCCTGATATGTGAGCCGGACATTCTTGTCTGTTTCTAAGCCTGTTCCTATTATCGGATAGCTTCTGAGACCTAAATCTGCTCAGGCAGGTTTTATGCATTTTTATGTATGGTGTATGGGACATACCCCACTGTTGTAATCCCTGGATTCAGATTATATATCCGAAGAGACGAAATATGTATCGAGTGTAGATGATTAAGGCTGTAATCACTACCCATAAAAATACACAAATAAAGAGCCACTTATCTTTGAGGAGCGTCTCTGTGGGGTCGCCGATTGTGTCGGTCTGCACAAGGTACATGTAACGAAGAACGCCGTAACACACAAATGGGATGGTGATTATAAGCTCTTTAGGGCCTCTGTCTACGGTGTAGAGTGAATAAGTGACAATAGCAGTAGTTGCAAAGATGCTGAGCGCCGAATCCAGAAAATTTATCCTGTATTTGGAGAGCACCCTTCTAAAAGATGTTGAATTATCGGACGATACAAGCTCAAATCGTCTTTTCCCAAATGCTAGAAGCAGAGAAAGGAGAAACGTTGTGATAAATAGCCAGCTTGAGACCTCTACGCCTGAAGCCTTGCCTCCCGCTTCAAGTCTAAGAACAAATCCCAGGGCGATACTGAAAGCATCTATGATTACTAAGTGCTGAAGAAAAAATGTATATGCCAGGCTAGATATAGCGTAGAGAATAACAATTAAAGTAAAACCCTTGCCGAGCCTAAGAGAGAGTCCCATTGATAAAGCAAAAATTAGTAAAATCAGCGCGACTGCCTGAGATGCGCTTACGTTTCCCAATGCTATGGGACGAAATTTCTTTCTCGGATGAAGCCGGTCGGCTCTCACATCTAAGAAATCGTTGATTATATACCCCGTTGAAGAGGCGAAAGAAAAAGCAAAAAAGGCTTGAGCCATTTTCAGGAACAGTTCTCCGTCTATAGAGAATGCGCCTCCAAAAAACGGCGGGGCGAAGATCAAGAGGTTTTTTATCCACTGATGAGGCCTTAGGAGTCGAATAAAATCTCTGAAAGGAATTTTCATTTAGGTATGATTCTACTGGTTTTAACGGATATGGCAACGAGTTTTGTCCGTATTGGGTATATTAAGTAATATGAGTGAATCTGAAAATAGTAAACGACGCTTCATCAAGATAGCCCACCGCGGCGCAAGCGCCTATGAGCCTGAAAATACTCTACGCTCTTTTAAAAGGGCGATAGAAATGAAAGCCGATATGATAGAATTTGATGTGAGATTATCCCAGGATGGGCATCTTGTAATCATGCACGATGAAAGGGTGGATAGGACAACAAACGGTGATGGTTTGGTAAGGGAAAAAAAACTCAGCGAACTTAAAGAACTCAATGCGGGAGATGAAGAGAAAATCCCGACACTCGAAGAGGTAATTGATTTGACAAAGGGGGAAACGGGGTTTGTAATTGAACTGAAGGAACCGGGCACAGAAGAAGGGGTTATAAGCCTGGTGAAACACAATGGTTTAATTGAGGGTGTATTTATCGTGTCTTTCTATCAGAATTTGATAGAGAGAGTAAAAAACTTAGAGCCGAGGATAAAAACGGGGCTTATTCTTTATTCATCTTCTGATCCGATAAGACTTGCGAAAGAGTGCCTTGCGGATGCAGTTGCCCCTTTTCACGATTTTGTAACAAAGGACTTAGTCCAAAAGGTTCATAATAGTGGCTTGATAATAATTACCTGGACTGTTGATAGTCGAGAAGAGGCGGAAAAGTTAAGAGATATGAGAGTGGACGGAATAGTCACGAATAGACCGGATTTGATTTAGTGCCATAGGCCATATCGGCAATCGGATTTAGAAAATCCCATCCATGTAATGGCACGTTGCAACGTGCCATTATTTTGCTTTTTATTTTTATGCATTAGAATATAGCTTATGGAGGTTTTTGAGGAGATTAAGTCTGATTTCAATGCCGTTTTTGAGAGAGACCCGGCGGCCAGAAGCGCTCTTGAGGTAGTATTTGCCTATCCCGGGTTTCATGCGATTTTCTTCCACCGTATAGCCCACTGGTTCTGGAATAATAATATGAAGCTCCTTGGCAGGGTTTTATCCCATATCTCCCGTTTTCTTACGGGGGTTGAAATTCATCCGGGGGCTAAAATCGGAAGGGGTTTTTTCATTGATCACGGAATGGGCGTTGTAATCGGAGAGACATCCGAGATAGAGGACAACGTTACGATTTATCACGGAGTCACCCTCGGCGGAACCAGCTTTACAAGGGGCAAGCGTCATCCAACAATCGAAAGCAATGTCACAATTGGGGCGGGGGCAAAGATTTTAGGCCCTCTTACCGTGGGTTCGAGCAGTAAAATCGGCGCAAACTCTGTTGTAATTGTGGATGTGCCGCCAAATTCAACCGTTGTAGGAATCCCCGGAAAGATAGTTCTTAGAGAAGAATTTCCTGTGTATCCCGGCCTTGAGCACAATAAACTCCCCGATCCCGAACAGCAGGCTATTCAATCTCTCACAGAGCAAATAAAGGAACTTGAGAAACGGATTAATTCTCTGGAAAATAAGGCTGAAGAAACCAAAGCGGAAAGTGAAATCCTTAAGGTAGTAAAAACAAAATGATAATGACCTGCATGGAATCCCCTTTAAAGCAGTAGTTATCATCCTCTTAGGCAAACTTTCATTTATAATTAAAAGGCAAAATGATTATGCAAAACCGTAAAGACGAAGTTTGGAAATCCCGATTGACTATAGAAAAATACCTCACGGATATTCGGAAAGCTATGCCTCTAGCCGCCGAACAGATTGAGGTTATGATGAGATTAATTTCAGCCACCCAAAAACCTGTTATTAGCTTTTTGGACCTTGGCTGCGGAGACGGAATTTTAGCAGCGGCAATTCTTGAGAAATATCCAGAAGCAAAAGGAGTATTATTGGATTTTTCCGATCCGATGATTGAGGCCGCTCGCAAAAAGCTAAAAGATTATGTCCCTAATTTGGACTTTATGACCCTTGATTATGCCGATAGTCATTGGTTAGATTCTGTGAGTAAAATGGCACCATTTGATGTCATTGTATCTGGATTTTCAATTCATCATCAATCGGATAAAAAGAAGCAAGAACTATATGGTGAAATTTATAATGTGTTGAAGCCCGGTGGTATATTTCTCAATATCGAGCGCGTCTCTTCCCCGACAAGGTGGATTGAATCCGTATTTGAAGAATATTTTATTGACTCTTTATATAATATGCACTTAGCGGAGAATTCTCAAAAGACTCGAAGTCAAGTTGCAGAGGAATTTCGTAACCGTCCCGATAAAGAGGCGAACATACTTGCTCCTGTAGAAACACAATGTGACTGGTTGCGTAGAATCGGTTTTAGCGATGTGGATTGCTATTTCAAGATATTTGAGCTGGCTGTTTTTGGTGGACGACGGCCATTAAAATAGCATTAAACCCTCGCAGCGTGTTTGCAAAGTGAGCCACAAACGTGTGAAACTTTAAATTTTATGAAAAGAATTTACTTAGACTACAATGCGACAACGCCTGTTGACCCTCGTGTTCTCGAGGCGATAATTCCCTTTATGAAGGAGGAGTTTGGAAACCCTTCGAGTATGCATTCGTTTGGAAGGAGAGGAAAAGCCGCGCTTGATGATTCGAGAGAGCAGGTTGCCGAGCTTCTTGGGGCGCGTCCTAAAGAGATTGTTTTTACAAGCGGCGGGAGTGAGAGTAATAACTTTGCGATAAAAGGGGTTGCTCTCGGGTTAAGGGAAAAAGGGAACCATTTAGTTACCACTCAGGTTGAGCATTCATCTGTTATTGAGACCTTCAGATTTCTCGAATCACAGGGGTTTCGCGTTACTTATCTCGGTGTGGATAAATATGGTCTCGTTGATTTGAAAGAACTCAAAGAGGCGATAACCGACGACACGATTCTCATTTCTGTTATGTCTGCAAATAACGAGACGGGTGTGATTATGCCTATAAAAGAGATTGTGGAGATTGTAAAAGAAAAAAAGGTTATTTTTCACACGGATGCTATTCAGGCTGTAGGGAAGATTGACATAAATCTGAACAATCTCCCCATTGATCTCCTTTCTCTTTCCGGCCATAAGCTCTATGGCCCAAAAGGAATAGGCGCGCTTTTTATAAGAGATGGAGTAAAACTCATCACACTCGTTCATGGCGGGGGACAGGAAAGAGGAAGGCGCTCGGGAACGGAGAATGTCGCCGGAATTGTGGGACTCGGAAAGGCTTGTGAGATTATTAAAGAGGATACAGGAATAAAAGAATTGAGGGATGAGCTTTACGAGGGGATACTGAAAAGGATAGGCGGAATAAAATTAAACGGCCATCCTGAAAAGAGGCTTTCAAATACTCTGAACCTGAGTTTTGGGGGAGTAGAAGGCGAATCGCTTGTAATGAACCTCGACATTGAAGGAATCGCAGTATCAACCGGCTCCGCCTGCTCTGAAGGAAACGTTGAACCTTCTCATGTCCTCCTTGCGATGGGTTTATCCAAAGAGCTTGCCATTTCATCCCTGAGATTCAGCCTTGGAAGGTTTACGGAAAAAGGGGATATAGAGCGGGTGATAGAGGTTCTTCCTGGAATTGTGAGGAGAATAAGAGAGATCGGTTCTGATGTAAAGACGCATAATTATGCGTCCTTACAATAGTTTCTTATGGAAACATAGGCGGCATATCAAGTCCTAAGTGTTCGGGAAATTCCATCATGACGTTCATATTCTGAATGGCCTGACCCGATGCGCCTTTTACGAGGTTATCGAGTACAGAGATTATAATCGCGGTCTTGTTTTTGGGATTTGACCTCATTCCTATATCGCAGAAGTTTGAGCCACGAACGTCTCCTGTAGATGGATAGGTTTTTTCAGGTGTAATTCTTATGAATTTTTTCTCCCCGTAGAAATTCTCATAGAGATCAAGAAGCTCCCTGGTTGTTATCTCTTCTTTCAATCTCACATAAATGGTGGAGAGAATCCCTCTATCCATAGGGATCAAATGAGGCGTGAATGAAACCCTTACACCGAGTCCTGAGTAGTTTGAAAGGACCTCCTCAATTTCAGGTGTATGACGGTGCTCTCCAATCTTGTAGGCTTTTACACCCTCATTTACCTCGCAAAAATGGTAGGCGAGTTCGGGAGACCTTCCTGCGCCTGAAACACCGGATTTTGAATCAATTATTATTGAGTCCTCTTCCACAATTTTCTTTTTAAGAATGGGGGCAAGCCCAAGTATTGAGGATTCCGGGTAGCAGCCGGGGTTTGCTACAAGCCTTGTTTTTGCAATTTCAGATTCAAAAAGCTCTGTAATTCCATAGACCGCCTGAGAGATAATATGGGGACATGGGTGTTCTCCGTACCACTTCTTGTAGATCGGATAGCTCAGCCTGAAATCAGCGCCTAAATCTACGACTCTTTTTCCTCTCTCAAGGAGTTCTTCGACTATTTGGGCAGATGTTCCATGAGGAAGCGCCGTAAAGACAATCTCAATATCGTCGGGGATTGATTTTACATTGAGCGGCTGAAGTTCCAGATTTAGAAAATTTCTAAGATGCGGAAGAACATCTGAAATCTTCTTCCCGACGTGCTTCTCAGCCGTTGCATATGTTATTTCTACTTTAGGATGGAGGAGAAGAAACCTGAGAAGGTCACTCCCCGTATATCCGCTTGCTCCTAGAACTGCGATCTTTTTCTTTTCCATTTATGTGAAAAATATCTGGTAATTTAAGTGAATGCAAATTTTGACGGTGCTTCTGCCTAGAAGTTGTACTGATTTGTGTAGATTTACACATCCGTTCTAGTGTATTCCTACACAGAGGAGTCTCTGGAGGGGGATGTTATACCTATAACCAGTAATAAAAATTGAGAATTAGAAAATTGAAAACCTTCTGGCATGGACATTGCTACGTAGAACCCATGAGACTGGGTGTAAACTAACATTTCCACTTTGTCTCACCAAACCCAAGAAAGGAGATTTATGTGAATGAGATCGGCAGTAGTTATTGGTGTTATTCTTATTGTGATTGGAATAGTCGCCTTAATCTATCAGGGCATTACATATACAACCCACAAAAAGATTATAGATGTCGGTCCTATCCAAGCTACCACTGAGACCAAAAAGACCATACCGTTGCCGCCGGTGGTAGGCGTGCTGGCATTTGCAGGGGGGGTTGTGCTGGTCATAGTTGGAACGAGGAGGTCATAGTTTAATTACCGGAGATGAGGAGGTCGCTTAGATGCCGCGTAACGCCAAACCATCCGATCGAAAAGAGAAGGCTATTTTAGCACTTTTGGGGGGAGCTACAATTCTGGAGGCGTCAGCTCAGGTCGGTGTCTCTAAAAGAATGATTTTTAAATGGCTTCAGGAGCTTGAGTTTCAATAGAGGTTAGGGCTGGAGAGAGACAACGTTAAAGAAAGAAACATTAATCTACTCAAGACTACTTTAGGGGATGCCATACAAACTGCGCGTGTGCTCCTGAAGTCTCAGTCAGAAAGCATAAGACTCACAGCATGCCGGATTCTGCTTGAGTACGGGTTTAGGGCAATTGAACTGTCTGAAATCGCAGATCGGGATACAGAAGTTGGAACACATACTCGGCGAAGATTATAAGTCTTTATAGTTCTCAAGCACGATTATTGTCGAGCTTACAACCTCTGAGTGAAGTTTGATTTTCTATACAATGTATAATCGAGTTTTCGACAGAAATCTAAAATTAGGGCGCTGCCAAGGGAGAAGGGCCGTCCCGGCAACGCCCAAGGAAAAGAAAGGAATGGTTATCTAATGAAATTCTACTCTCTTTACTTTCTCCGTTTTTAAGTCTTCTTTATTAGCTGACTCTCGGCTAATTTAACACAACCACATCTACTGACTTCCTTTTACACTAAGCTTATTCTCAACCTTCCTAACGCCATCAACACTCCGCGCAATCTCGACTGCCCTGGTGGCTTGTCTGTGGTCATTGACAAATCCACTTAACTGGACCACTCCTTTGAAGGTTTCCACTTTGACATCAAGCCCGCTCACATCCGGGTCGGCTAAAAGCGCGGCTTTTACCTTTGTTGTAATAGTGCTATCGTCTACATACTGTCCTGTGCTCTCGTGTGTGCGGTTACTAGCACAGCTAATGAGTGCGACGGCAAATATCAAAGCAAAGATTAAACCTGAACTTCCGATTACACCTTTCATATAATTAACCCTCCTCTACAAACCATTCTAGGAAGAAGGCGGGCATAAAATTGGTACACCCACCTTCTTCCTTCCCGAGTTATGACTTAATAGTTGCTGCCCTTATGATTCTCCTTATTCGGGCTAGTTCCTTCTACAGCTTCACTCTTATTGATAGCAACTGCTCTACCATCCCTAATGTCTACAGTGACATTATCACCGACATTAAGCTTTGCAAGCTCTGATGGCTCAGCAGGTATAACCTTATGGGTTTTGCCCATCTGGTCCTTAAGCATGAAGCTATCTCCCTTTATATCGGTTATCTTGCCGCTAAGCTGGGTCAGATTCTTGGCATTCTCCGTAGTTTCTGTCTGCTTCATTCCTGTATTATCAGCAAATGCGCTCACCCCACCAAGAACAAGCCCTGCTACTATGGCTGCAGATATAAATAACCTCTTCATTTTTAACTACCTCCTTCTTCTTAATGTCTTATACATACAAACAAAACGCAATATCCGTGCCATGGGGTCTGATGTTCTCAATTTTTAATTTTAATAGGGGCTTAAGGGCAGGAAAAGAACTTGGAAATAATAAAAAGTACGCTTCGTTGTGTAATGACACACACCCATTATAGTGTATTACTACACAGCTCTTTGTAGATTTTTATCTATTTTGAATGCTTCTCATCCACAAGGCATTATAAAGATTAAACTTTAACTGAGTCTAGCCCATGGTAAAGCTAAATGGTATAAGTTTTGCACAAAAATATAGGCGATATTTTAGAGTGGGACGAATTTAAGGAGTCACTTAATTTTTAGAAACAAAGCTGCCGCAAAAATCTTGATTCTAATAGCTGTGGGGGTATATTAATCTAATATACTGTTAAACCCCTAAGAAAAAGAAAGAGCTGATCTTTGGAGGGAAGTAATGTCAATTGGAGTAGGCAATAATGGGTTTGGGAGAATAGGAAGAAATGTGCTCCGAATTGGTCTTGGCAGAAGGGGAATAGATTTGACTGTGACTGCTATTGGCAGGAAAGATGCCAATAACAATTCCTTAATATCTTGTAGAATTAAAGAGGTGTCAGATGTCTTAAATTCTGACGAATATGCTTTTCTAACGGAGAGCGTCTCTATATATAATTTCTAAAGATTTGGGTGGGTTATTTATGGTTAAACTTAATGGCATATGATTTGCAAATTAATCTAAGAGCTAGATATTGCACTTTATGAGGTGAGAATGATGTCAATGAGAGTAGGCATTAATGGGTTTGGGAGAATAGGAAGAAATGTGCTCCGAATTGGTCTTGGCAGAAAGGGAATAGATTTTGTAGGGGTCAATGATATTACAGACGCTAAAACACTCGCCCATCTGTTTAAATATGATTCTATCTTCGGTCAGTATAGAGGCGAGGTTAAATCAGAAGACGGTCACATTA
>JBLNAE010000384.1:0-3428 GCA_050259195.1 Ignavibacteriales bacterium | reverse complement strand
GATGACAAGGGGAAAAATTAAAAAAAGGCAGACCCCTTTCAATCTTATTGAGCGAATAGTCAAATTTGTCTCCCTTTTATTTACAAGTATACCAATAGCGACCTACAAAATGTGCAATTTTATTATGAGACGCTAGGAGAAGATAATTTAAGATTATATAGATTTTAAAAGCTATCTCAATTCCCAAAAGAGATTCCTCCGCATTTTGCTGAATTTCATTTTAAAGCCAATTATATAAAAATTCCCCATTTAAAAAATTTTTTCTGATTTCCGTTGACATCTTATCCAATTTGTGATAAAAAGAAGAGCCAATGCCTCTTAAATGCCCTAACCACTTCTTTGTAATAGTTTTGGGAATCCTGTTTTTAAACGGGTGTGCAGCCACCACTGCGTACAAATCCAACTCTTCTTTAAACGGCATGAGTCTCTATAATGTAGATGAGAAATCTGATTTATTAGGGGGCAATCAACAAAATCCTACTCAAGCGTTTAGTAAAAATAGCCTTTTTGCTAAAGAGACATCGGGATTCTTTCTTATGGAGCCTGACTCTCAGACCTGGAAAGCCTATTACTACTTTTTTCAACTTAGAAAGAGGATTTTTGAAGACCTGCCTGGAGTTGTTCCTGAAAGTGAACATGACATACCAATAGTCTTAAATGATAGGGTCCAGAACTTTCTTAAATACTTCCAAACTGAAGGACGCGATATATTTAGCGAATGGCTCTCCCGTTCGGGGAAATACATACCTATGATGAAAGAGATTCTGGAGATGAAGAGTATGCCTCCTGATTTGGTGTATCTGTCAATGATTGAAAGCGGGTTTAACATACGTGCCAGATCAAATAAAGGGGCTGTTGGTCCCTGGCAGTTTATTGAACCCACCGCCAGGCGATACGGACTTAAGGTTGACTCATGGGTTGATGAAAGGATGGACGCGCAAAAGTCCACTCAAGCGGCTGCGAACTATCTTCATGATCTTTACGATATGTTCGAATCCTGGGATCTTGCCGCCGCCGGATATAACGCAGGCGAAGACAGAGTAAGATCCGCTATAGATAGATTTAAGATTTCAGATTTTTGGGAAATATCCGAATATACACTTCCTGAAGAGACCAGAGACTACGTGCCAAAGCTCATTGCGGCGCTCATAATCGCCAAGAATCCGGAAAAGTATGGGTTTACCCAAATTCAATATCAGAAGCCCGAGCCTTTTGAAAAGGTGGCTGTTCCGGCGCAACGGAGCTTGAGAGATATATCAAGAATCTCAGGCATCGAATATGAGAGATTGAGCGATCTTAATCCAAGCCTCATAAAGGGCTATACGCCTCCGGGCGACGCTTATGAAATAAATGTTCCTGTAGGATACAAAACAATTGTAGAGGCAAAGTACGATGAAATTAACTCTTCAGAGAAAGCACCTGCAAAGGCGGGTAACGTCAACTCAATCAGATACAGAACCAAGCGCGGAGATACGATCCGCAGAACTGCAACTACAAATAACACTCGAAATCCCGGGGTAGCAAAAACGATTATCACTACCCCTCATAACAGCTCAACGCATTCTCCATCAACGTCCACTCAAAAATCGGATACAAAGAGCGTAGTCAGTTACCGCGTGAGAAAAGGTGATACGATTTGGGACATAGCAACCAAATACGATGTTTCGGTCTCAGACATAAAAAAATGGAACAATCTCAAATCGAGCAGACTCCCCGCAGGCGATAGATTAAAAATCTATGTAGAATAAGTAGCATCCTGATTGACCTTACCGCAGAGATCACAGAGAACACAGAGAAAAAAAGGCTTATTTTAATTTTAAAATTTTTTCTCTGTAACTCTTCAACTTCTCTCAGGACAGGCTCTGCATCCTTTGTGGTCCATAATATAAAATGAAAAGCGATGCTTATAAAAAACTCAAGCAGAGTTACCTGGAAAAGAAGGATTTGATCAAAGCTCGGCTCCAAGAGTTCAAGGATATATTTAAAAAAGGCGACGATAAGAGAATTTTTGAAGAGCTTGTCTTCTGTATCTTTACTGCAGGGGCAAGCGCAAAGATGGGACTGAAATCAGTAGACGCCATAAAAGATGTTCTTATGGAAGGGAGCGAAGACAAGATTTACAGTAGACTCCAGCACGTCCATATGTATCCGGGGAGGGCAAACTACATCGTGCATACGAGAGAATACCTAAAGAGGGAGTACAATTTTAAATTAAAGGATTTGATCACCTCCTTTCAGGAGCCAATAGAGAGGAGGGATTTTTTTGCCGCCAATAAGGACATAAAGGGATTGGGCTATAAAGAGGCGAGTCATTTTTTAAGAAACATCGGGTTTTCAGGATACGCGATACTCGATAAGCATATACTGCGCTCGCTCTATGAATTTGGCGTAATAGATACCCCCAAGCCGCCATCTGCAAAAAAGAAGTATATAGAAATAGAAAACAGGTTAAAAGAGTTTGCAAAGGAAATAGGAGTTGATTTTGACGAACTCGACCTCCTTCTCTGGAGTGAGAGGACGAGGGAGATATTAAAGTAGGTCTCGCCCCTTGCAATGAAAAAATAAGTTAATCACTCACTAAAGGCAACTCCATAAATACCTCAGCGTATTTCATCCTTGTAACTCCGGACGTATTATGGAAAACGGCTCTATATCTGTTGAGTCCTCTTATTCCCTGTGTGTAATTCTTGTATTCAATCTGGCTTTTATGGGCATCTATAGCAGCTGTTTTTATGTTAATATGGCCCGAAATGTCTTCGATCCAGTCGTATTTCCAAAATGGAGTCCAAACCTCGTAACACCATATTCTTACTGGGGGAAGCAATTTATCTCTGTGCATCTCTTTCATCATTTCCATAACGAGCTTGGATACCGCTCGGTGAGTAGGATGTTTATCTATTTTGGGATGAGTTATAAATAGCTCAGCCGGCCCGAATTGGTCAATAATATCACGCAACTTTCTTCGCAGCTCTTTTTGATTTTCAGGACTTTTTACATCCTGAAGACCAAGAAGAACCAGGTCTTCTATTCCGAGAATCCGCGCGGCATTTTGAGCTTCTCTTTTTCTGATTTGAGCCATTTCATCTTCGCCATAGTTGCCTGTGCTTCTTCTGCCATCCGTAACCACAAATGAGATGACGTTAAATTCCTGAGTTACAAATTTTGCCGCTGTCCCTCCCATGCCGATTTCCATGTCGTCCGGATGAGGAGAGATTATTAAAATGTTTTTTTTATTCATCTAAACTATTCTCCTTGACAATCTCTCTTTACCAACATAATTTAACATAGTCAAGATGATAACAGAATACTGTAGTTGCAAAGTGATAATGTCACCATTTAAGCGCAAAGTGAAAATGTCACCCCATGGGTTTAGGGTAATTTCTCTACTCTGTGGAAATTACCTATCAGGAGGTAGAAGTACCTATGGA
>JBLNAE010000383.1:0-15859 GCA_050259195.1 Ignavibacteriales bacterium | reverse complement strand
TCATTTCACAAATGAAAAAATTAATGAAAAGCCAGATATAGAGTTTCTGTACCTATTCCTGATTTTGAAAAATTTTTATTGGAAAATGAAGTTAAAATAGCATCTATTATAAAATCTATTTTTTTTAAATCGCTAAAGCAGGTAAAACCTGGCTGGCTGGGGCATCATGGCTTTTGCCTAGTAGCTATTAAAGAAACAGAACTTAAAGATATATTTTTAGCCAATAGCCCTAGTAGTCAGTCAACTTGAAGATGATGGCATCAGTGCCGTTCTATGGTTCGACAAGCTCACCAGGAACGGCTTGGCTCAAATACCGTTCACACTGAGCCTGTCAAAGGGTGTATTTGCTTGCCTAAATCCCATCAAATTTAGGTTGACTGACCACTAGAAAAGATAGGGAAATAAAACCTAATTTCAAAAATATAACTAATGACACTATGTCTAAAAGTGACAGATGGGTATTTCACCCAAGTTATCTGCACGTTCTCGCAAATGATAATTTCGAAGGAATTGTATATGCCATTGGATTCAGGAAATCTAATAGAAATAAAAATTGATTTTGTTCCGTCTAAATATCGAGGGAGATTTCGGATGGTATGCCGTATCAGAAGGCCAAGTGATAAATATTATGAATATTGCAAAGAATTATTTTGCTAATGTATTCAACAATAAAGCAATGGAAGCACTAAGAAAAAGGATAGATAGAGAGTTCGACCTTAAACTCTAAATTGCATCCATACCCCCTGTTTACACACACAGTTTCAACTCTTATAATTATCCCTCTGTGATTAAGATTAAAATCTGCGGAATTACTAATATAGAAGATGCCCTTTTGGCTGTGGAACTAGGAGCGGATGCGCTTGGGTTTATATTCTATAAGGAAAGCAAGAGGTATATTAGACCTGAAAGAGCACACGAGATGATCTCGAAATTGCCTCCGTTTGTTACCACAGTCGGGGTTTTCGTGAATCAAGATTTGGATGAGATTAAAAATATAAAAGAAGAGGCGGGATTTGACGTATTTCAGCTTCACGGAGACGAATCCCCGGATTTCTGTAAGAAGCTCGGAAGAGGAGTAATAAAAACAATTCGAGTTAGAGAGAATATAAACCCAGAGGAGATTGAGTCTTATCCAGTCCAAACAATTCTCTTTGACACGCACTCGACAAAGGGCTATGGAGGAACAGGAGAGAGTTTCAGATGGGAGATTCTAAAAGGCTTAAACCCATCAAAGAGAATAATTCTCTCAGGCGGGCTTTCTCCAGAGAACGTGTCTCAGGCAATTCGGATAGTGAATCCTTATGGGGTTGACGTTAGCTCAGGCATTGAGGATTATCCAGGAAAGAAAAACCCCGAGAGGTTAAAAAAATTCATAGAGGCAACGAGAAATGAAACCTAAACTGAAACTCCCCGATGAAAGGGGGCATTTTGGAGTCTACGGCGGCAGATACGTCTCAGAAACCCTTATGCCCGCGCTAATCAATTTAGAAAGGGCTTATCTTGAGATAAAAGACGATCCAAAATTTAAAGAGGAGCTAAACTACTACCTAGGAGAGTACGTTGGCCGCCCTACCCCACTCTACTTCGCAGAGAGAATGACACGGGAACTCGGCGGGGCAAAGATCTACCTGAAACGCGAAGACCTAGCGCACACAGGCGCTCACAAGATTAACAACACCGTAGGTCAGGCCCTTCTTGCGTCGCGTATGGGAAAGAAGAGGATTATAGCGGAAACCGGAGCCGGACAGCACGGGGTTGCTACGGCTACAGTTGCGGCACTCCTCCAGATGGAATGCGAGATATTTATGGGACTTGAGGATACAAAGAGACAAGCCCTCAACGTAATCCGCATGAAGCTGCTCGGAGCAAATGTAAGAGAGGTGGCCTCAGGAACTCGAACCCTGAAGGATGCGATGAACGAGGCTATGAGGGACTGGATAACAAATGTAAGAACGACATTCTACATAATCGGAAGCGTAGCGGGACCGCATCCATATCCGATGATGGTGAGAGATTTTCAGTCCGTAATTGGAGATGAAGCGAAAGAGCAGGTTCTTGAAAAAGAAGAGAGGCTTCCAGACCTTCTTATCGCCTGCGTTGGAGGCGGCTCAAATGCCATGGGGCTTTTTTATCCATTTCTTGAAGATGAAACCGTAAAAATGACCGGCGTAGAAGCTGCAGGGTCGGGACTTAAGACCGAACAACATGCGGCAACCCTTGCCGCCGGAAGACCCGGGGTTCTCCATGGCAGCAAAACCTACCTCCTCCAAGACAAAGACGGCCAGGTAAAAGGAACCCATTCAATAGCCCCGGGGCTTGACTACCCCGGAGTGGGTCCTGAGCATTCTTATTTAAAAGACTCAGGGCGGGTCTCATACACAACGGTGACTGACAAGGAGGCACTGGAGGGATTTAAGTTCCTCTCCCAAACCGAGGGGATAATTCCCGCACTTGAGTCCGCTCATGCCGTGGCTTACGCTACCAAAATAGCTCCCATGATGCCCAAGGATTCGGTAATCATAATTTGCCTTTCAGGGCGTGGCGATAAGGATATTCAGGTTGCGGCTAAGGCTTTGGGGATGAGAACGTAAAGCTTGAGGTTTCCCTATCCTACAGATAGACTTAAAAGGTTTAGTAGAGCACGGTACTCCGTGCCCCTACATCGGGGTAACAGTCGCCTCCACAATTTAATGAGAATTCAGAATAAATTTAGAGAACTCAGACAAGAAGGAAGAGCAGCCTTAGTTACGTACATTACAGCAGGCGACCCGTCTCTTGAACTAACACCTGATATAGTGCTCAGCCTTGAAAAGAGCGGCGCCAACATTGTTGAACTTGGGATTCCATTTTCAGACCCGATGGCCGACGGTCCCGTAATTCAATATGCCTCTGAAAGAGCACTTCGCAACGGCACAACTCTAAGCGGCGTGCTTGACGTTGTAACCAAAATTAGAAAACATTCGGAGATTCCAATTATACTCTTTGGCTACTACAACCCCTTTTTTGCCTATGGGCTTCAAAAATTCTCTAAAGACGCGTACGATGCGGGCGCAGATGGGGTCCTTGTAGTAGACCTTCCCCCCGAAGAGGCAGACGAATTTAAAGTTCACACAGATAAAATGGGACTCGATATGGTGTTTCTCCTCGCCCCTATCAGTACAACCGAGAGAATGAGGCTCATAGGGGAGCGGACAACGGGGTTTGTCTATCTGGTTTCTGTAACTGGAGTTACCGGAGAAAGACCGACTATGGATTATTCACTTGAAGCCCTTGTTGAGGAGATTAAAAGATATACAAAACTCCCTGTGGGAATCGGGTTCGGCATATCAACACCGGAGCAGGCAGGGAAAATCGCTAAATTTGCGGATGCCGTGGTTGTAGGGAGCGCCCTCGTCAGGGTAATTGAAAAACACGGGAGTAACGGGAGTAATGGAAAAGGACTTCTTGGAGAAATTTCAGGATTTGTAAAGGGACTGAGTCAGGCGTGTATAAGATGACTCGTGAATTGTGGTTCATGATTCTATAGCAGTTTCAATTTGTGGGTGCGACCCGCCGGCTCGCCCTACTTGTCAGAACACATGCAGGAAGAAGCGACAACGAGGTATTTATTTATAGGGAACTTTGACCCATCCCTCTTTGGGCTTGCGGAAAGAGGAGAAGTCATCTGGGTAAATTCGCTTGAAGAGGCTTTACATCAAACGGGGGATTTTACCGTCATAATAGTTGAGAAAGAGCATTTTCCGGCCAACGCTTCGAAAGAGCTTTCCGTACATTTTCCGCAGACTCCGATAATCGTAACCAATAGCGAAAGGCCCCAAGACCCACCCCCTTATGCGAGGTTTGTTTCTTTTCACAAAGTCCTCTCAGAGGAAATCGCTCGTGAGGAGAGGCTTGCGAGGGTAGAGCTCCGGGTTGAAGAATTAAGACGTCTCCACAGCGAGGCGAAAGAGATGCTGATTCTCCTTCACGACAACCCGGACCCAGACTCGATTGCAAGCGCCTTAGCCCTCAGGACCCTACTTAAAAGAAACCGCCAGACCGCTATAATCGGACACCTTGGAGAGAAAATCTCCCGCCCCGAAAACGTTGCTATGATAGAGCTTCTTGAAATTGACCTTGAAAAACTCGTTCCGGGAGATTTGGGAAAGTTTAGTTCAATCGCGCTTGTTGACGTTCAACCACCTTACTTCGGGAGTCTCATTCCTGAAGTTGACACCGTGATTGACCATCATCCACAGGTTGCCTCCTATAAAACCCGTTTTTCTGAGATAAGAATCCAGGAGGGCGCGACCTCCACAATACTTACCGAGTTCCTTCGCGCCGCACAGATGGAAATATCAGAGAGACTTGCCACCGCACTTGTTTACGGAATAAAAACCGATACTGTATCCCTGAATCGCGATGCAAACCCGGATGACATTGAGGCCTTCACCTTTCTTTATCCAATTGCGAATCTGGCACTCCTCAGGCGCATCGAGCGCGCGGAGATGCCTCCATCCGAAATAAGGCTATTTGGTCAGGCCCTTGCCGACCATTGGGTATCGCAGGGGATCTTTTTCGGCAATCTCGGAAGGGTAAAAAGGGAGTACCTAATCCCCAAGATGGCCGATTTCGGCATTCAAGTAAAAGGGGTTGAGTGGTCTGTGGCTCTCGGTATAGTCGGTAACTCCCACCTGATTATTTCTATAAGAAATGTGGGGTATGTAAAAAGCGCAGGGCGGCTTTTAAGGAGTATTTTTGGAGAGATTGGGAGCGCAGGCGGGCACAGGTCTGCCGCAAAGGCCGTTATTCCTCTAAAAAAGGTGAGAAAGATTCTCGGTCGTGCCTCCCAAGAGCGCATCAAAAGGTGGGTCACTGAACTCTTTGTCAAGGCAGTTACGGAAAAATTAGAAGAGGGTGGATGAAAAGATTTTAGATTAGAAATAAATATATGGAGGCTGAAAATGGACTTCATCCAAAAGGACAAAATTTCGCTTGTTGTCGTTGATATGCAGGAGAAACTCATGAATGCAATCCCGGAAGATAGGAGAGAAGCAGTCACGAGAAATTCTAAAATTCTGATAGAGACTGCAAAAACGCTGGGAATTCCAATTACGGTCACAGAGCAATATCCCAAGGGATTGGGATTAACCATTAATGAGATTAAAGAAGCCATTGGAGATGAACCAAAGCCCATTGAAAAGCTCGTCTTTAGCTGCGCAAGGTCTTCGGACTTTAAGGCAGCTCTAAAAAACACAAAAAGAGCCGAAGTGCTTATGTGCGGCATAGAAACCCACGTATGCGTGCTCCAGACCGTATTAGACCTAATGAAAGACGGATACAAGGTTTACGTCCCTGCCGACGCCGTAACCTCAAGAAAGGAATTTGATTGGGAGACTGGAATAAAATTTATGGATAGGGCCGGAGCCGTTGTAGGCACGACCGAAACGTTTGTGTTTCAACTGCTTGAGCGGGCAGGAACAGAAGAGTTCAAAAAGATTTCAAAGCTGATTAAGTAGAACGGTTTCCGTATTGTATCCATCTAAGCCTTCTCGATAATCAAGGCATCTGCCTCGATCTCCACCAGGATCTCAGGAGCAATTAAGCGGCTCACTTCTACCATTGAGGTAGCCGGTCGAATCTCATGAAAGAACTCGCCGTGCGCCTTTCCCACTTTTTCCCAATCATCAATGTTCGTGACGTAGATTCGCGTACGGACAACGTTCTTCAGACTGGCACCTGCTAGACGCAGTGCCGATTCGATATTTTTGATGGCCTGAACTGCTTGCGCGTAAGGATCGCCGTAACCTATGATTTTTCCGGTTTCGTCTGTGGCAGTTGTTCCAGAGACATGAACAAAAGGTCCAATACGGACAGCGCGCGAGTAACCCACAATCGGTTCCCAAGGCGTTCCGGTTGATATGTTCTTTCTTTGCATCTCCTGGTTTGTTTTTATCATTGCTATCTCTGCGGCTCGACAATAACTTTGATAGAATCCCTCGCGTCGGCAACCATCTGGAAGCCTCGTCCAGTCTCGGCTAAAGGAAGCCGATGTGTAACCATATCCTTTACGTTCACGCGTCGAGACCGAATAAGCTCTATGGCTATGGCGATGTCTGCGGGGCTTGCGGCATAAGAGCTGGTCATAGTAATCCCAGCCCACCAGAGTTCATCAAGCGGGATGGAAACTCTGGTTCCCGGATTTACAGGAGCAAAGAAGAGGATGGTGCCGCCTTGATCCACAGAACCGAAGGACTGTTCGATAGCCGACAATGCGCCGGCGCAGACAATAACAAGGTCGGCAAGCCTTCCATCATTAACCTTGCGCAGACGCTTCGGCACATCCTCTTTAGCATGAACGACGGAATCGGCTCCAAACCGGAGCGCGGCCTCAAGCCTGTATTCGTTTACATCCGTCGTGACAATGCGGCCCGCGCCTTGAGAAATGGCAACTTGAAGGTGAAGCAGTCCCGTCATGCCACTTCCAATAATGAGCACACTACTTCCTGTTTGGAACCTTGCCAGCCTCTGCCCGCGTATGGCGCAACCAAGAGGCTCTATAAATGATCCTTCCTCAAAAGAAACCCCGTCGGGAAGAAGAAACACCCCGCGATCAACATTTATAGCAGGTACGCGAATGTATTCGGCAAACCCCCCGGGATCAAAATGAGTGGTTCGCAGCGTATCGCACGCGGAGTGATTGTCCCTCAGGCAATAGTAGCATGTATTGCAGGGAACGTGATGCGTGGCAAAAACCCGGTCTCCCACTTTAAATTTTCTGACGCCCTCCCCTACCTCTACCACCTCACCTGCAATCTCGTGTCCCAGCACGAGAGGGGCTTTGCGTATGCGATACCATTCCATCACATCGCTTCCGCAAATCCCGCTTGCCCAAACACGTATTAGAATTTCGCCAGGGGCAAGTCCGGGGATCGGCAACTCCTCAAGGCGCACATCTCGGTTGTTGTAATACATGGCTACGCGCATGTTGTTGGTTAATGGTAAGTTTTGGTTAGTTATTACAAATAAACACGATTTTAACCACGGGGGACACAAAGAGAAAAGATTTATTTTTAGTTCAAAAAAAATTTAAAAATTCTTTCTCTATGAACTCTGTGTTCTCTGTGGTTAATTAAAACTCGCAACTAGCTACCCGCTAGCCACCCTTTTAGCCTCTCCATCCTTAAGGCTTCTAAAGAGGTCATGCGCCTCTTTCGGCGTGTAATTCTCATGGACAACGGCGCGAATAGCCCTGATCATAGCTACGGCATGGTCCGACTGCCAGATGTTTCTGCCCATGTCAACTCCTATAGCACCCTGCTGAATGGCATTATAAGCCATCTCAAGGGCGTCAAGCTCCGTCGCAAGTTTTGGTCCTCCTGCTATGACTATCGGCACCGGACAACTCTCGATTACCTTTTCGAAATCCTCACAGTAATAGGTTTTAACTATATGCGCTCCTAATTCAGCGGCGATTCGGCAGCAGAGAGACAGGAAGCGGGCATCCCTTTTTTCAAGCTCCCTGCCCACAGCAGTGATGGCTAAGACGGGAATGCCGTATTCCTCCCCCTGATTGACAAGCTCCGCCAGGCTAAGCAGTGTCTGACGTTCGTATTCGGTTCCTACAAAGATTGACAAACCGACACCAGCAACATTTAAGCGGATGGCATCCTTCATAGAAGTGGAGATTCCCTCGTTGGCAAGAGAAGGACCGATAATGCTTACGCCGCCGGATACGCGCAAAACTACATTTGTCCCGGAATTAGGGTCAACGGATGTCCGCAGAACCCCTCGCGTGAGCATTAGGGAGTCGGCATAGGAAATCAAAGGCTCTATTGTTTTGCGCGGGACTTCCAATCTGGTTGTAGGCCCTAGAAAATATCCATGATCTACCGCGAGCATAACGGCACGGCCTGTGTCGGGTCTGATGATCCTTGACATACGGTTTTTCATTCCCCAGTCCATGTGAATTGCACCTCGCTTTTGTCTTTACTTTTAGCTTTTAGAGAATTTAAAATAAGCCAGGGGAAAAGTCAACAGATTCTTGACAGGATATGAGAAACCGCTTAAACTAAGTCTTAAATTTTTCTTAGTTTTTTGTATATATAGGATAGTCTCAAAATATGAGGTAACCTCAGGATTCAGATAATATAGCCTGCTTTTAATCTCCAGGCACATCAACTGACAATAAAGAATCATGGCCGAAGGTAGCGGGTTTCGTGTGATGATAACGATGAACTTGAGAGGAAGGAGCAACTAGTTCTCAGATGTTTAAGTATTTACTCACATTAGAAACTATAAAAAAGAGCCTTCCAATTTTTGTTCTCTTGACCTGTTTTTCCTCTGCCTACGCTATTACAAATGAGGCAGATGTAAAGGACGTAGGGATTAACGAAAAACTAGGCAGCAATATTCCCCTTGACCTTACTTTCCGTGATGAACAGAACAACCCGGTAAAACTTAGAGATTTCTTCCGGGACGAAAAACCCGTAATTCTAACCCTTAATTATTATGAATGTCCGCTGTTATGTACGTATGTATTAAATGGAGTGCTGGATGTTGTAAATAAGCTCGATTCCCTTTCTTTGGGACGGGATTTTAGAATAGTCACCGTAAGTTTTAATCCTTCGGAGACACCGGAGCTTGCTAGAAAAAAGGCGGCTAATTACCTCAAAGAACTAAAGAACGTTCAACCCTCTCAAAAGGACTGGCATTTTCTTACGGGAGATGAAGAAAACATAAGTAGAATTACACAGGCAGTAGGATTTAGATATAAAAAGGATAGAGATCAATTTGCGCACCCTTCGGTTGTAGCCATTCTTACCCCTCGGGGGAAAATATCGCGCTATTTTTACGGAATTCAGTACGAGCCAAAGGACCTTCGGCTGGCACTTCTTGAAGCGTCACAGGGCGAGATAGGTTCTTCTAAAATACTCAATCAGATTCTACTTTACTGCTATCACTTTGATCCGGTTGGGAAAAGATACGCCCTTCAAGCCCTTAATGTTGTGAAAGCTGGGGGAGTAGTAACGCTCTTGTGCATTGGTGGTTTATTAACTTATCTCTGGAGAAATGAGAAAAAAAGAGTGAATGGAGGTTTAAAACTGCAGAAATGAGTTTGCTTCCCGAGGCAGCATCAGGGTTTGCCGGTAAGGTGGACCATATTATCTGGTTTGTCACAGTAATTTCACTGATATTTTTTATTCTTGTTTCGTTCTTTTTGGTCTATTTTGCAATAAAATACAGGAGAAAAAAGGAAAATGAAGAAACTCCTTATATAACGGGCAGTCATATTCTTGAGGCGCTGTGGACGGTAATACCGTCAATCTTGCTTATCCTGATCTTTGCCTACGGCTTCCTAGCCTTTAGAGAAATAAGGACGCCCCCAAGCAATGCCCTTGAAATAAACGTTACTGGAAGACAGTGGCTCTGGCAGTTTAAGTACAATAATGGCAAGACTACACTAAACGAGCTTTATGTTCCGGAGGGCAAGCCGATAAAGCTTGTTATGAAGTCTGAAGACGTTAACCACGGCTTCTATGTCCCCGCTTTCCGAGTGAAGCAAGACCTGATGGCCAGCATGTACACGCAGCTATGGTTTAAGGCGACTAAAGTTGGGACATATGATCTATTCTGTACCCAGTATTGTGGAACCGGTCATTCCGCAATGTTGGGTAAGGTTATCGTCATGGCTCCACAAGAATATGAAAAATGGGAAAAGGGTGAACAAAGAGAAAAGGTTGCTGGAGTCTCCCCAGCTGAACAGGGCAAACAGCTCTACACCCAAAGGGGTTGTAACGCTTGCCACAGTATAGATGGAAGCCGGATAGTAGGTCCTACATGGAAAGGACTATGGGGAAAAGAAGAGGTTATGCAGGACGGTCAGAAGGTCACCGTAGATGAAAATTATGTTCGAGAGTCCATATTAGAGCCTCAAGCAAAAATAGTAAATGGATACCCCCCGGTTATGCCGTCCTTTAAAGGAGTGGTAAGCGACGAGGACATTTCGTCATTAATAGCATATATGAAGACATTGAAATAGGATTTAAAACGAGGAATGCAAGGAGGTATTTCTTATGGCAAACCATACTATCGCTGAAACTATACAGATTCCCTATCTGGAGGAAAAGGGGTTAATCTCTTGGATCACATCTACAGATCATAAGCGAATAAGCATCCTCTACCTTTTGTCCGTTTCCACATTTTTCGTTATAGGTGGTATCGCTGCGCTTCTTATAAGACTTGAGCTTTTAACCCCGGGGAAAACCATTGTGGATGCACATACCTACAATGTGCTCTTTACATTCCATGGAACGGTAATGGTTTTTCTTTTTATCGTTCCCGGAGTTGCCGCAAGCTTTGGAAACTTTCTCATTCCGCTTATGATAGGGGCAAGGGATGTGGCGTTTCCGCGACTTAATCTAATGAGCTGGTATCTTTATATAGCAGGCGCGAGTGTCATCATTGCGTCCCTCATGCAACCTGCAGATACCGGGTGGACATTTTATACGCCTTATAGTATCAGAACCAGTACTGATGTAATTCTACTTACTTTTGGAATTTTCCTGGCGGGTTTTTCTTCGATTCTTACCGGACTCAACTTTATTGTAACCATTCAGAAGCTGAGAGCCCCTGGCATGACATGGCATCGCCTTCCGCTCTTTATTTGGGCATCGTACGCAACGGCTATACTTCAGGTTCTTGCTACCCCGGTTATCGGGATTTCGCTTCTCCTTCTTATTGCCGAGAGGGTCTTCGGAATCGGGTTCTTTGACCCCGCAAAGGGCGGGGACCCTGTTTTATTCCAGCACTTCTTCTGGTTCTATTCTCACCCGGCTGTCTATATTATGATTATTCCTGCTATGGGTGTTATCTCCGAGGTCATCCCTGTGTTTTCCAGAAAACCAATATTTGGCTATAAAGCTATGGCTTATTCGCTTCTTGCTATAGCGTTCATCAGTTTTCTCGTTTGGGCTCACCACATGTTTACAAATGGCATATCGCAATTGGCAGCGATGATTTTCTCTTTTCTGACCTTTCTAGTTGCAATTCCAACGGCGATCAAGGTCTTCAACTGGACGGCTACTATGTATAGAGGTTCTATAGACCTTAAATCCCCCATGCTTTATGCCCTCTCATTTATCTTCCTTTTCACCATAGGAGGACTTACAGGCGTTTTCCTCGCTGCGCTTGCTGTGAACGTGCATATTCACGACACATACTTTGTGGTTGCGCACATGCACTATGTGATGGTAGGCGGAACGGTAATGGGATTTTTGGCGGCACTCCACTTCTGGTACCCCAAAATTACTGGAAAGATGTTTAATGAAAAGGTTGCAAAGATTGCATGGGCACTTATATTTGTTGGATTTAATGTGACATTCTTTCCCCAGTTTATCTTAGGTACTGAAGGGATGCCAAGGAGGTATTATGCCTATCTACCAAAGTACCAACCTCTACATGAGCTTTCAACGATTGGTTCTTGGATTCTGGCAATTGGCCTGTTCTTGATGGCAATCAACCTGATAAGAGGCTTATTGAATGGGGAGACGGCACCCGTGAATCCTTATGGTTCGCTGTCACTGGAATGGCAGGTGCCATCACCTCCACCCCATGAGAACTTTGAAGAAATACCCCAGGTAACTGACTGGACATATGGATACGGAAAAAAGGATAAATAGGAGGAATCAAGCATTATGGAGGAGATGGCAGAACACACCCATGCTCATCATGTAGACCCGGTGGTTGAGTATCAGTCATCAAAATTCGGGATGTGGCTTTTTATAGCTACTGAGCTTTTGCTTTTTGGAGGTCTTTTTACTGCCTATACGATTTACAGAGCAAAGTACCCGCAGATGTTTCATGAACAGCATTTTGAGCTTAATAAACCCGTTGGAGCTATAAACACCGTAATTCTAATCTGCAGCAGTTTGACTATGGCGCTTGGGGTTGCATCAATCAAACGAGGGAAACAAGAGCTCCTGAGGCTGTTTTTATCGCTTACGATACTTTTTGGCATTATGTTTTTGATTAACAAGTACTTTGAGTGGGGACATGAGTTTAGAGACGGTAACTACCCGGGTACGAGCATCTTCTTCTCTCTCTACTTTATGATGACTGGACTTCACATGATACACGTCATTGTAGGTCTTCTTGTTCTTGCGGTGATGCTTGCCTGGTCTTTTACGGGGAAGTTCTCGGATAAATACAACACGCCGGTAGAGCTGGGTGGAATTTATTGGCACCTTGTAGACCTTATATGGATATATCTTTTCCCCTTGCTTTATTTGATAGGATAATGGGTATTGGGTGTCAGGTATCAGACAAATCCAATACCTAAAAAACGGAGGCTACTTAACCATGGAGACAAAAGCGCATAGCCAGAGTCACGTCACAGGAAGCGGAACTTATGTTGCGGTATGGATAGCACTCACATTCTTAACCATAATTACAGTCGCGGTTTCGTATGTGCATTTTGGGACGTTTAATCTAGTGATTGCGCTTGGAATCGCCTCTTTAAAGGCATCCCTTGTTGCGCTCTACTTTATGCACCTTAAGTTCGAGGAAAAAATCACCTGGGTATTTTTCCTCTACCCGCTCGTGCTTCTTGCCATTCTCATAAGCTTGAGTTGGAGCGATGTGTTTTTTAGAACCCCGGTGTCACCTTGAAGCGTTATGATAGGCAAAATCACCGTTGCCTCCCTTTTCCTCCTCTTAGTGTGGGGTAATATCGTCGCCGGACTAAAAGCAGGGCTTGGCTGTCCCGACTGGCCCCTTTGCCATGGCAGGGTTCTTCCTCCATTCAGATGGGATATATATACGGAATTCACACATCGTATACTCGGGGTTATAGCATCGGTTTTTCTCATAATACTTTCGTATCAGCGATTTCGCCATTATAGAGACAAATCTAAGATTATTCCTATCCTTATAGTGGTTCTTCTCCTGATCCAGATAACGCTTGGAGGAATAGTCGTCCTACTAGAACTTCCGGTTAATCTTACCACGGTTCATTTTGCGAACGCCATTCTTATTTATTCTCTCGCGTTCTATATGGCGTTTTTTGATGGAAAAGAAAGGGAGCCAGTTTTTTCAATCCGAAGCTACAGTATATTATTTTTCCTTTTGGGACTTATGGTTTTCTCTCAAGCGGTTTTAGGGGCTTATGTGAGGCACGCCGGGGCGGGACTCGCCTGTCCGGATTTTCCAAAGTGCCTGGGATTCTGGATTCCTCCGGAGCTTTCTGGAATGGTTCTCATCCACTTCTCACACCGGACATTTGCCTATATTATCTTTATTACGGTGTTCGCAATCTTTATTTCCACATACCCAAGTTCAGACCTCAGGCGCGAGCGTTCAAAGGTTTTAATCCTACTTGGCCTTATAGCTGTTCAAATTATGATAGGCGTGGGGATTATACACTCTAAACTCTATTTTCTTACAACGGCTCTTCACCTCGCTATCGCCCTTTTAATACTCTCTACCGTGCTTTACACATGGTTTCAGGAAATGGGGGAAACCCATGTATAATAATTAGTTGTAAGGGCAATTAGAGGAAGCCATGCAGTCAGATATAATCACAAGTAGAGAACTTGAGACCAAAGCAAAAAATAACGCGGAGCCAACGGACAAGACTCTAAGAAGCATTCTGGTTTCACTTATTGTTCTTATAAAGCCGGGAATTATAGTGAGTGTTACGTTTACCGGGTTTGCCGGAATGGTACTTGCCAATAAAGGCATTCCATCCGGCGACACCATCCTGTTTGGCATTTTGTCCTTATTCTTGAGCGCATCCGGGTCTGCGATTTTAAATAATATATTTGATAAGCAAATTGACGTTATGATGGAGAGGCTGAGCAGGCGTGTTGAAGCGCTTCGAGCGGTCGGTGAGAAGGAGGCGATTTTAATTTCAATCTTCTTTATAACGGTTTCGCTCTTTATCTCTTTCCTCTTTCTAAATTACGTAAATGGGACACTCATTATTGCAGCAATTTTAAGCTACACCTTTCTCTACACGCTTTATCTCAAGCGTTTCTCCCCTTATGGAACGATCCCCGGGGGAATTCCGGGCGCTCTTCCGGTCCTTATTGGATATTCCGCAGTAAATCCCTCAATAGGAATTGACGGAATAATCCTCTTTCTTATTATGATGCTCTGGCAGCCTCCTCATTTCTGGGCACTTGCTCAGAAATACAAAGAAGAATACAAGAGAGCAGGGATACCCGTAATGCCGGTTATTATGGGAACAAAATACACGAACATCCTCATGCTTATATATTCGCTATCGCTTCTTCCACTTTCTCTTTGCCTCTGGTTCTTTGGATTTTGCTCCACATACTATGCTATTACGGCGGTCATACTCGGCGTTTATCTCGAGTATGTCATGCTCCAGAGTGTTCGCAGGAGCGCAAATTATGGAAAGGCATTTGGCATATCTATACTTTACATACTTATCCTTATGGCATCGGTGATAATTGACGTTTCTCTGATGAGTCCGGCGAAATTGGTCTTTGTGACGATGTAGTATTTAAGATATCATCATCATTAATTGTAGGAGCGAACAGTCGTTTGTCTCTACAGTCCTATCCTTCCTTTTCTTCATACTTATCTATTAGTTGTCTGACAATTGTTGAGTCAGCAAGTGTTGTTGTATCTCCTAAAACCCTTCCCTCCGCTATATCCCGAAGAAGCCTACGCATGATCTTACCACTTCTTGTTTTGGGAAGCTCCGCAGTAAATATAATGCCATCTGGCCTCGCTATGACTCCTATTTTATTTGTTACGTGTTTTTTAAGCTCATCTATTAGCTCTGAGGTTGATCGTGCTCTAATATCAGATTCGTTGTTACCTTCAGCTAACGTCCAATCATCCATTACTCCTGATTTTGGCTGTATCCAGTCTTTAAGAGTTACAAATGCCACTATTGCCTGTCCCTTTAACTCATGCGCCTTTCCAATGACTGCTGCCTCCGCTACTGATGGGTGGTCTACGAGGGCGCTTTCTACCTCCATTGTACTCACCCTGTGGCCCGCTATATTCATCACATCATCTACTCTTCCCAACAACCAGAAATATCCGTTTTTATCCCTTCGTGCTCCATCTCCCGTGAAATACATACCTGGGAATCTTCTCCAGTATTGCTCAATGTAGCGCTCTGGGTCTCCGTATATGGTTCTAAGCATGGCAGGCCATGGATTTTTAAGCACGAGATAACCAGCCCCTACCTTTACGCTCTTTCCATTCTCATCCACAACATCTGCCTCCATGCCCGGAAACGGTTTTGTCGCTGACCCAGGCTTTAGGGTTGTTACTCCGGGAAGCGGGGTAATAAGTATCATCCCAGTCTCTGTCTGCCACCATGTGTCTACTACAGGACACCTCTTATTACCTATGTTTGTGTGATACCAGACCCACGCCTCTGGATTAATAGGTTCTCCTACCGTTCCTAAGAGACGAAGAGAATTTAGATTATGTCTCTTCGGATACTCCTCTCCCCATTTCATGAATGTCCTTATCGCCGTCGGGGCGGTATAGAGTATCGTCACTCCATACTTCTCCACTATGCTCCAGAACCTGTCTTTGTCGGGATAATCGGGTGCTCCCTCATACATAACCGACGTTGCCCCGTTTGCAAGAGGCCCGTAAACTATGTAACTATGTCCCGTCACCCATCCAATATCGGCGGTGCACCAGTATGTATCCTCTTCCTTTAGGTCAAATACCCACTTCGTCGTCGCAAATACGCCTACTAAATATCCAGCCGTTGTGTGGACTATTCCTTTGGGTTTTCCCGTAGTGCCGCTTGTGTAGAGTATGTAGAGCATGTCCTCGCTGTCCATCTTCTCAGGCTCGCAATAAGGCTCGGCCTTTTCCATCAGTT
>JBLNAE010000382.1:0-2642 GCA_050259195.1 Ignavibacteriales bacterium | reverse complement strand
AGACTTTGATGTTCTTCGGTTATCTGAGCCAGGAGATTATAAATATGGTTGTCATACATGTTTTTTACCTCCTTTTCTTCTTTTTTATTCTCATTTTTAACCCATCTTATGTAAAACCTTTTCTTTTAAAAATTGTCACACAAAGAATAATCCCTTTCAAGCAAAATTTTCTCTCAAACTGCCAATTTCCATAATAAATAAGGATTCCTTTTCTCCTCCGCCTATACCCTAAACAGCCTTTGTCCTGAAAACAGGCTGCAGTGTTTTAATAAAGACCTTTGACTCGAAGCCTCTTCGACTGTGATCCAAGATATAAACGTAAGCTAAGGTTCGCACCAAATAAATCAGACAAACCCTCTTCATTTATTCGATAAAGCTTTTAAGGTCTATCCTTATTTTCGATCCTTTTAATTTTTTAAGCGCATGATTTTCAATCTGCCTTATCCGCTCCCGGCTTACGTGAAAACGCTTTCCCACTTCCTCAAGTGTATACTCAGTTCCATAGCCAATTGCGAATCTCATTCTGAGAATCTCTTCCTCTCTTGAGTTAAGAGTAGAAAGGGCTTGTTCTACCGTCTTAGAGAGATTTGCCATCGTCACAATCGAATCTGCTTTCGGAGAATTTTCGTCCGGAATGAATTCTTTGGATGTGGCACCTTCTTCCTTAAAAAGCGGAGTGTCAAGAGAAAGTGCACGCTGGGTTGATTCCAATACCCGCTTCACTTTCGCCAGGGAGAGCCCCGTTTTTTCAGCAATCTCCTCAGGTAGAGTTTTTCTCCAACTCTCTTTAGAGAGCATATTATTTACCTTATGAACCTTGCTTGCCTGCTCAAAAACGTGAACTGGTACTCTTATAGTTCTTGACTGATCGTATATAGCTCTTGCCATAGATTGTTTTATCCACCACGAAGCATAAGTAGAAAATTTGTACCCCTTTGTATAATCGAATCTATCGACAGCCTTCATAAGACCTATATTTCCCTCTTGAATCAAATCGAGAATAGGGAGTCCCCAGCCGAGATATCTCTTTACAAATAATAAGACCAGCCTGAGATTTGCTTTGATAAATTTTTTTTTGAGCTCTTTTGACTTGTTAGAGTATGCATTCATAAGATTAATAAGCCTCTTTGCCGATCTAGCTTTACTCCTCTCTATAAACGGGTTCTGGAAGACTCTTTTCAGAATTGATTCAGTGTCATTAAGTTGTGAGATCTCAAACTCTTCGTCTATGCTCTCACCTATAAGCTCCTCTAAAATGATTTTTATCTCTCTTGCTCTTGACCCACAGCTTTTCATCTTAGCTGCAACCTCTAGTTCCCGTCTTGGAGTAAAAGTCGGCTCTAGACCTACTTCTTTTATATAAGCCTGCAAGAGTCTCACATCCTCGCTCGAGGCCTTTTCTTCTCGTCTTGCCTCTAATGGACTACTGTTGTTTTGAATGTCAAATTCAATCACACTCGCTTCGTTCTCTGTACTGAGAAGCTCATCTTCAGCATCAATTACTATAGTGATTTGATCTTCATTAGGAACCTCTTCAGGGCTCCATAGGGGGTCTTTTTTAAAGACATCTTTTGCATTTCTATGTCTTCTCATTTTATCCTATTTTATGCACAATCTACTTATATCACAAAAAACATTCTAATGTCAACAAGAATGTCCTTTCCAATTGTCCATTTCCATGGAAAGAAGGCATTTTTGTCTCCACCTTTAGCCTGAAATTCGAGTGCTTTCCTCTCCTTCCCTGTTATTAGGACAAACCCTGTATGTTAGAAATGAATGTAAATTAAGTTAAACTTTCGTACAATGGAGGCTTGTGAGGCTTTTGAAAATTGGGCGGGATAAAGACCGAGGGCAAACCGAGGCACGAAGCCTGTTGGGAAGAAAGGTCCCCCGTCTGTCAATCTGATAATGTTGAACGGAATCTCAGACATAAAGCCTGAATTTGCAAGCTAAGCATCAGGTTGATTCAAGGTGGAGTAGCTCAAAGCCTAAATACCAACCGCTCAAAGAAACAACTCCTGATTTGTTCGAGGCCGGGTTCGGCTTTTTATTTGCGGAGCGATTCACAAAATAAGTCTAGGTTCTACATTATTCAGAGGAGAAACCAATGGGTATTATATCCCGGATCAAAGAAAGCATACGCCGTTACAAGGCTTATAAAAGCTGCATGCCGATAAACGAGAGAAAGAGTTCCACGCCAAATTGGAACGGGCTCTAGGACGGAGAACTTATTTCTTTGTATTCGGAAATAAAAAATCAAAAAGAACATAACCAAGGCAAAGTAATTACTAAAACGACTCTCTAACCTTACATACTTTCCCCAAGATCAATTTTCCCTGTGTCTGAGTAGAGATGACTTACCCCTCCACGCCCTCGGATTAATTAACCCATTTACATATTATGAACCTTTATCCCCGTCCTTCGGGCTCTCGTTGCGCTCGTTTTCCTGATCCGGCCTGTCGCCTCGCGTCAACGGATCAGGACTAGCTTCACGCGCCGGTTCTGCGCGCGCCCCTCGGTGGTATCGTTCGTCGCAACCGGGTTCAGCGGCCCAACACCTACCCCGGCGAGCCGGTTCTCCGCGACGCCATCCTTGACGAGGGCGTCGACCATGGCCTTAGCCCGCCGATCCGAGAGCTGGA
>JBLNAE010000381.1:0-3154 GCA_050259195.1 Ignavibacteriales bacterium | reverse complement strand
AGGAGTCGGGAAACGTTCAGAGTGTAAAAGAGATTTTTCTCGACTGCGATAAAGATACGGTTCTCGTACTGGTTAATCAAAAGGGGGTTGCCTGCCATACAGGGAAAAGGAGCTGCTTTTTCGAGACGATTGATGGAAGAGAAGATAACGCTCCAGCATTCGGAACCAGTAGAACTGGCAAGACATTAGAAGAGGTATACGAGGTAATTGAAGATAGAAAGCGAAACCCCAGGGAGGGCTCTTACGTAAGCGGTCTTTTTAAAAGCGGACTCGACAGGATCCTTAAAAAGGTAGGAGAGGAAGCAGGCGAAACCATAATAGCGGCAAAAAACGAAAATAGAAATGAGGTCATCTATGAAATAGCAGATTTATGGTTCCATTCGATGGTCGCGCTTGCCCATTTTGGAATGACCCCCGAAGACATATACGAAGAGCTTGGAAAGAGGTTCGGCAAACCTAAAGAATCCTACAGGCGAAATGAGCCTGATTGACAGAATAAAACTGTAGGGGCGACCCTAACAGTTACCTTATGGTTTTATGCCTATCTTTCTCCTCAATGTAGTCGCCTATCATTGTCTTTGCCCTTACTTCGGGCGGTAAGTTGGACAGGTCCGGCTTCGGCATGTTCGTAGACAATTCAGAAACGACAGCAAAAGCAGAAAAGAGCCGCTCCCATTTCTTCGATTTACATTTGGGACAATGGAGTTTTGTTTCCTCTTCCTTCTGCATGATTAACTCAGCGAATTTATGCTGACACTTTGAGCACTCATACTCGTATAAAGGCATGTTAATACCTCCCTCTAATCGTTGAAATATTGATTTAAGTAATCCGGCCCAACCCATTCATTCTTTATTTCTTCATCCTTTTTTTTCTTATAATCTAAGTGGTACGCAAGCTCATCACCTGGACGGGGCGCTCTTTTATCTTTGTTATCAAAAATCGCTCTGAAGGTTGAATAAACCCTGCGAACCTTATTGCCCTTATTACAAGAAGGACAGGTTAAATCTTTCTCCTCCTCTTTGTCATAAATCAATTCGCTGAATTTAAAATTCTTCAACTCAATGTAGAGAATCCTATTTTTCTCTAGGCTATAGCGATACCTTCTGGTATCGTGTTTCCCCCTTTCGCCTAATGTAAACATTGTCCTGCCATTCTTGTCATCGGAAACTTCAATATAATAAAACTTCGGATTTTTTTTCATTATCTTTGACGCATTGGTTTTGTTAAGTCTCTTAACTAAAGCCGATATGTCTGAGTTAAATTCCTCAATACAACCATCGCATTCATATTCATATACTGGCATGACTTCTTCCCTCCTATGGTTGAACACCTAAAATATAACAAAAATCCTACAATTGTTCCAGTTCCTGAAAAAACAGGGCAACTATCCCCTTCCAGTGAATGTGATTAAAATAATAGGCCATTGCCCATGTGTCCATAGAGAATTTGACAAAGACTGACCAAGGATAATACTAATTTTACCTGGGCTTTAAGGAGGAAAACGTGTCGAAACCTAAAGAGCTTATTACCGAGGAAAAGGACTCAATCTGCACTATTACTCTAAACAGGCCCGAAAAGAGGAATTTGTTGACTCCCAATATGCTCCTTGAAATAGACTCGGAATTAAAAAGATTGAAAACCGTCGGAGAAATAAGGTGTGTAGTAATCCGGGGTTCAGGAGATAAGGCTTTCTCTTCGGGCTATGACATATCGGCGATTGGAAAAATCAAGGACGATATGATGAGAGACTATAGAGGCGACCATCCGCTGATAATCGCATCAAAAGCCATAGAAGATTTTCCCTATCCCGTGATTGCTATGATAAACGGTCATGCCTTTGGCGGAGGACTTGAGCTTGCCATGACCTGTGATATAAGGATATCTGTGAATGACGCCCTCTTTGCAATGCCCCCGTCAAAGCTTGGGGTTATTTACACATACACCGGAATAAGAAAATTCTTGAATATAATCGGTCTTGGGTATACAAAAGAACTCTTTCTCACCGGAAGAAACACGGATGCAAAGAGAGCCGAAAAAATGGGTCTTGTAAATTATATCGTCTCAAGACCTGAGTTAGAAGAATTCACATACAAACTCGCCTCTGAAATCTGTGAGAACGCACCCCTCTCGATGAGCACGATGAAGACGATGATAAACGCCTGGCAGAGGAATCAATTAACGAGTCGCGATGATGAAGAACTAATTAAAGAGATGATTCTAAGGGTGCAGGAAAGCGAGGATTACAAGGAGGGACAGAGGGCTTTTGGTGAAAAGCGAAAGCCAAAATTTCAGGGCAAGTAGTGGTGAGCTTACCTGTCCTGAGCCTGTCGAAGCTGTTCTCCCCTAATGGAAATCGCAAGGATTGGACCTACTTCTCTCCAAAACTTTCCCAGTGAAACACCTCCTCAGGCGATTTTCTTATCTTTTTTCTCTTTACTCTAAATTCCTCAGGATACCCAAACGGAAGAATCGTAAGGACGTGAAGATTTCTGGGGATATTAAGCTTCTCTTTTACCTTATCTCTATCAATTGCCCCAATCCAGCAACACCCAACTCCCTCATTCCATCCGGCAAGAGCCATGTTCTGAACAGCCCTCGCTCCGTCTATCTCATGCCATTTATTCATCGGATCGGTAGCTACCACAACGGCAAAAGAGGCATCAATTATGAACCTTCCACTTAAACAAAACTGGCCAAGTTCTTTCAGCATCTCTTTATTTTTTATCACTATAAAATGCCAGGGTTGACTGTTCATGGCGCTTGGCGCAAGTCTTCCCGCCTCGATAATCTTCATTATCGCGTCATCTGGTACATCCTTTTTAATATAGCTCCTTATGTCTCTTCTTTTTCTTATGCACTCAAACGTGTCCATTTGGATTCTCCTCTGATTTTCAATTCATGCGCCATGACAGGCGAGCGCGGTGCCGGGGTCTGAAATTATTAGAAGGAATTAATACCGCATCCATCCTCTGAAATCGAAAACATACGCCCACCTTGAACATCAACGTCATTAAAAGAGCATTCTTTTCCACCTGTCCATTTAACTACAATATTTACCTTCTTTTCCCCACCTACTCCAAAATGAAGGGGAAGCATATCCTGCTCACAACACCCCCTACCTCCTGAAACGTCCCTTATCTGGGATCCATTAGA
>JBLNAE010000380.1:0-2781 GCA_050259195.1 Ignavibacteriales bacterium | reverse complement strand
AGAAGAAACAGCGGATAAAGCGCTCCCCGCACATAATAAAACAGAATGGAAAATCATATATCTGGTAGAGTAGAAGTAAACGACATCAATATATACTATGAAATTCACGGAGAAGGTGAGCCACTTCTTCTTATCGAAGGGCTGGGCTACTCAAGTTGGATGTGGTTTAAACAGATTCCTGCCTTTTCCAGAGAATATAAGGTTATTATTTTTGATAACCGCGGGGTTGGAAATACCGATAAGCCCCATAGCGAGTATACGATAGGGATGATGGCAGATGATGCAGCAGGTCTTCTCAAAGTTCTCGGCGAAGAATCAGCCCATGTTCTTGGGATTTCGATGGGTGGTTTTATCGCCGAAGAATTGGCTCTAAGGTATCCGGATATGGTAAAGAGCCTTGTTTTAGTTTCGACGAGCTTTGGGGGAAAAGGCAGTATGCCTATGGGTTCTAACCTCTGGAGCAGTTTTGCAAAACTATGGGGACTAATGCCGGATGTGCTCGAATTTAGTGGTAAGGGTAGTGTCCCTATGATTAATTCTTTTGGCTTAACACCAGAAAAAAGGATTCGTTACGGGCTTTCTCTAGCTTTTACACCTGAATACTTTGAAATCCATGCCGAGGAAGTTGACCGTATTGTAGACTGGAGACTTACCAATCCACAGCCGCCCTATGCATGGAAGCGACAGCTTATGGCTGGAATGGGCTTTGACGCGGCTGATAGGATGTCTCGTATAAAAGCTTCAACTCTTGTGGTAACCGGGTCTGAGGATAGAGTCGTCCCACCTGAAAGCTCAAAGCGCCTTGCAGAAAAGATTCCGAATTCAAGGGTTATTACTCTGGAAGGAACAGGACATCTTCTTTTTATCGAAAAGGCTGAGGAGTTTAATAAAATTGTTCTTAGCTTTTTGCATGAGGCAAGCAAGGAGCCTAAGAGGGAAAGAAAGGAATGGTGGAGGAAAATCCTTTCTTCTCTATTTGGTGTTAAAAAAATTATACGGCTTACTCAACCTCGATCAAGCTAGGGTTATTTAGCAAACAAGACGGTCGCCCAACATTTCAAATCCGGATCAGTAATCAAGAGGACAGGTAAATAGATTATGAAACCCTTGGGGAAGAGAGCAGTAGTCAATTTTTTCGGTAATCTCGTTAAAGTCCACAGAGTTAAATGTGTGCCAGAAAAGGAACACGCCTTTGCCATGAGCTTTTATAAAATCGAGAAAGGCCGCAAATGTCTTTCCCGTGTATGTTTCTTCAATCTTAAGCCCCTCTTCTAAGGCCGCAACCTTTACAGCCTCATTCGCCCTTTGTGTTGTGTGACCATAGCCATTTCCAATGTAGTCGTCAAGTAAAACTATGCCTAACTCCGATGGTAACTGAGATATGTTTGGGGAATATCTCTTGATTAAGTTAAACGTCTTCTCTACAAGCCTGGAGACCATGAATCGGTTTATAATGAGTTTCGTTGAAACGTTCACTCCTATGATTTTTGTATCTAGCCCTGAAAGGATTGAGCCGAGAATCAAACCTGTTATTGTCCCTCCGGTTCCGGCTGGGACAAAGATATAATCCGGCTTGGGCATCTCCCCTCTTTCTACTTGTTTTCTGAGTTCAAAAGCGGCGTTTACGTAACCCAGCGCACTAAGCGGTGTCGTTCCGCCTGCGGGAACGTAAAGAGGTTTATTTCCAGATAGGAGATACTTAAAAAATTCTCTTGCGGCTATCAGAGGAAGCTTCGCATAGGAATCGGCGTAATGCATCTCTGCGCCGAAGTAGGAGTCGAGAATGAGATTCTTTCTAACCTGATGGGTTTTCGGCTGATTAAAGAGCACAAGCACGGACCTAAACCCAAGATTCTTTGAATGTGCGGCTAAAGCGAGGGCGTGGTTTGAGCCAAGACCCCCGACAGTAATTAGAGTTTTTGTTCCTCTACTTCGGGCGTCGGCTAGGATAAACTCAAGCTTTCTAATCTTATTTCCCCCGTAGATATTGGATAGAAGATCGTCTCTTTTTATCCAGATTTCGTCGGCTCTGAGCGCTCTTCCGAGGTTTGAAAGCTTCTCTACGGGGCTTGGATAATTGCCAAGCCTAGTCCAGGGAATATTTTCTCCAAGCTGAGAATAAGATTTAAAAAGAGGGGGCGCGTCTTCCATCTACTTTCGCTCGCTTTTTAAATTGTAGAACCAGTTGTCTCTAAATTTATTTTACAGTATAAAAAACAAGCGAGTAGAGCAGGTTTGAAATCTCTCTTCTGCTGTCTATGCTTCAGACAAATTTTGTCGCTTGATTTTCCACCGAGTCAAAGAATGGTTGTTTCTCCAAACAAGCATTTCCTCACTTAGGCTATTTTGTAAGGGGTATCAATAGGTTAGACAAGGACTGATTTCATGGCACGGATATTGCAAAAAATATGCGTATGAAGACTTTTGAGTTTGTAGCCTTCGATTCGTCGGGTAAAAAGAGAGCAGGCAAGATAAATGCCTGGAGGTTATCCGAGGCTAAAAGGAAAATACAGCAAAAGGGGTTTTATTTGGCTTCTATAAAAATTCAGGACGGTTCGGTGGGATCGGGGATCAAGGGTGAGGGAATTCAGGGAACCTCTTCTCAAAACCCTTTCTCCTTTTTTAGAAAGCTAAAAAGGTTCTTCTTTTCGGATGGGAAGGTTGGCGTCTGAAGGATGTAAGATCGTGTAGGGGCGAGCCCCTACAGTTCCGTATCCACTTTGAGAGCTACTCCTTAACGGCCTCTCTGACCAATGGCTCCAACTCGCCGCGCTGGTGCAT
>JBLNAE010000379.1:0-7627 GCA_050259195.1 Ignavibacteriales bacterium | reverse complement strand
AATTCAAAAAATGCGATACTCTGGAACGGAGCTTTTCATCAACTTACAAACTCGAAAGTAGAGGCAAATTTTGCTGATGAAAGAACATACATTTATAAGGGCGAGACGATAGACCATCAGTATCATCTGGGCTATGATCTGGCCGTGACGGAAAAATCTCCGATTGAGGCTGCAAACGACGGCGTGGTTGTGTTTGCAGGGGATTTAGGAATTTACGGGAATGCGGTCATAATAGACCACGGCTTTGGCGTTTCAACTCTTTACGCCCACATGAGTTCAATTGGGGTGAAAGTTGGAGACGTGGTTAAGAAGAAGCAGATAATCGGAAGAACCGGCGATACGGGACTTGCCGCAGGAGACCACCTCCACTTTGCGGTGCTTGTACAGGGAGTTCCCGTGCTTCCAATCGAGTGGTGGGATGAGAAATGGATAAATGACAAAATTCTAAGCAAGATAAAAGAAGCAGAGAATGAATTTTCAACTCAAAGCGGCCTTCAGCAAAGCCCTCCTCAAGGCAAGGTGCAGTAGGATTGATTATATACGGAAAAAACCCGGTAAAGGAAGCCCTTTACCAACCGTCATCTAAAATAGAGGAAATCCTAATCTCTGAAGAGGGGGAAAAGGAAAGGGTATATGAGATTCTGAAACTCGCGGAAGAAAAGAAGATAAAAGTTTCTTTTCTTCCGCGTGAGGCGCTCTCAAGAATTTCAGGCACTTCTCATCACCAGGGAATTGTTGCCAGGGTTTCGGAGTTTGAGTACAAGGAAGTCGACCAGATTCTCAGCTACGCAAAGGAAAAAGGAGAGAGACTCTTTCTTATCATACTTGACCACATTGAAGACCCTCAGAACCTTGGGGGAATAATAAGAACGGTCAACGTCCTTGGAGCGCACGGAGTAGTAATTCCGAAGGATAGGGCGGCATCGGTGACCTCTTCTGTTATAAAAGCCTCAGCCGGAGCAGCGGGGTTCGTTCGGATTGCGAGGGTGGTGAATCTCGTTACGACGATCAGGGATTTAAAGAAAAGAGGCGTTTGGGTTATAGGAGCCGACCCATCGGTTCCTAAATCAGTTTTTGAGGAAGACTTCGGCAGGTTAGATTTGGCTCTTGTCATAGGGGGCGAGGGGAAAGGTTTAAAAAGGCTTGTAAGAGAAGAATGTGATTTTCTTGTGTCTATCCCTGGCGTAGGAGAGGTTGCGTCTCTTAATGCCTCTGTTGCGGCTGGCATAATGATTTATGAGATAGTAAGGCAGAGAGGAATAAAGACATAAGCGCGTAAGATGCGAGATTATTAATGGTCAGGCTGTCAAGTTCCAAAATGTGTATAAACCTTGGTGAGTTTTTTAAATTCTTCTTCATCTATTATTTTAATCCCTAAAGATTTGGCGGTGTCGAGCTTTGAACCGGGGTCTTCTCCTGATACGACATAATCGGTTTTTTTTGTTACGGAAGAGGACACCCGACCTCCCAGTTCTTCGACTATTCTCTTTGCCTCTTCTCTCGTAAGCGATTCGAGAGCGCCTGTAAAAACGAATGTTTTTCCCCGTAGTGGCAGTTCATGGATTGTGCCTACATTCCTGGGCTTGTATTCAATTTTCACCCCCGCATCCAGCATTTTTTCTATTACTCTTCTATTCTTTTCTTCCTTGAAAAAGCTCACGATGCTTTTGGCTATCTCTGGCCCCACCGTTGGAATCTCCATCAATCTCTCTTCTGAGGCTTCCATGAGGGATTTCAGATCGGAGAAATTTTCTGAAATTATTTGGGCGAGTCTCTCACCTATATGACGTATGCTCAGGGAATAGAGAAAACGGCTAAATGATATCTTTTTACTTTTTTCAATTTCTTCTTCAAGGTTCGACGCCGATTTTTCGGCGAATCTTTCAAGTTCAATAAAGTCTTTCTTTTTCAGACAAAAAACGTCGGCCAGGTCTCTTATCAATCCCTCTTTCATAAACTGCTCAACTATCTTCTCGCCAAGCCCATCAATGTCAAATGCCTTTCTTGACGCCAGATGTTTTATTCTGCCCCTTAGCTGAGCGGGACAGGAGGCGTTGGGGCAGTAATAATAACCCCCTTGAGTTCGACCTAGCTCACTATAGGCTTTTTCTGCTTGAGTGCCGCATGAAGGGCACACATTTGGCATACTGAAGGGCTTTTCCTCTCCGGTTCTTTTTTCGACTATTGATTTTACTATCTCTGGAATCACATCTCCCGCTCTTTCTACAACCACTGTGTCTCCAACCCTTATATCTTTTTCCCTTATTATGTCTTCTGTGTGTAGGGTGGCACGGCTTACGGTGACGCCTCCAATCTTAACAGGCTCAAGGTTCGCAACAGGCGTAAGAAGCCCGATTCTTCCCACCTGTATAACTATATCGCGGATTTTAGTCGTGGCTTGGCGGGGTTTAAACTTGTACGCGATGCTCCATCTTGGATGTTTGGCCGTTGCGCCGAGTTCCATTTGATACTCTCGTCTATCCACCTTTATCACAACGCCATCGGCTTCATAAGATAGGTCGTCTCTTACTGATTCCATTTCGTGGTGATAGGAGATGGCCTCATTTATATCCTTACAGTGCATAATCCTCTCTTCTATCTTGAATCTCCAATGCTGAAGCGCTTGGATGATTTTCCACTGAGTATCAAATTCATATCCGATAACCTCTCCCACTCCCCAGGCGTAGAAATCAAGCGGTCTTTTTGCAGTGATATTTGGATCAAGCTGGCGTAGCGAGCCAGATGCGGCGTTCCTTGGATTTGCAAATATTGGCTCTCCCGATTCGGCAAGTTCTTTGTTTAATTTTCTGAAGGCATCAATCGGTATTACCACCTCGCCCCTTACTTCTATTCTCTTCAGGACGCCATCTTGAGCCTTAAGCCTGAGCGGTATGGCCTTTATAGTTCTAAAATTCGCCGTAACATCCTCTCCGATCCCTCCGTCTCCACGAGTTGCGCATTGAACGAATCTTCCATTCTCATAAGTGAGAGATACAGAGACGCCATCAAATTTGGGTTCGGCTGTATATTCGATATTCTGTGTTATTCCAAGGAGTCTTTTCACACGCTTATCAAATTCAAGGGCGCCGTTTTCAGTTGAAACATTATCTATGCTCATCATTGGGACTCTGTGCTCTACGTGTTTAAAACCTTTTGAAACGGAGCCGCTCACGCGCTGAGTGGGAGAGTCTGAGGAGATTAAATCTGGATGTAGAGATTCGAGATGCTTTAGTTCTTCCATAAGCGCATCGTATTCAGCGTCTGAAATTTCGGGATTGCTCTCTATGTAGTAGAGGTAATTATGATGTTCTATCTCACGTCTGAGTTCTTGAACCCTTCGTTTTGGTCCTTGCAAAGGGATTTGCTTTTCGGTTTTCATTTGTCTCTTTGATGAATTCTGGTGTTTTGTACATCATTTAGCCATTTAGAGAGTTCATTGAACCTCATTGTATTTAAAACATCCTTCTTTTCTGCCCAACCCCTTCTTGCCGTAGCAACACCAAGCCTCATCATATGGAGTTCATCCGGGACGTGGGAATCGGTTGATATTACTATTTTGACTCCGGCATTAACCGCTTTTCTGACGTTAATATCATTTAAATCGAGTCTCAGATAATGAGAGTTAACCTCAAGAGCCTTCCCATATTCCTTGGCCGTTCTAATAATCTCATCCATATCCACCTCGTAGCCTTCGCGTTTCCCAATCAGCCTCCCGGTGGGATGAACGAGGAAATGAATAAATGGGTTTTTTAGAGCCTTAACTATTCGTTTTGTCATTGATTCCATATCCATCTTAAATCCGCTGTGCACGGCCGCAATCGCAATATCTAAATCCTTTAGAACCTCGTCGGGGTAGTCGAGTGAGCCGTCGCTTTTTATATCTACCTCTGAACCCATAAGAATTTTGATTCCCTTTAACTTTTTATTTAATGCATTAACCTCTCTTTTCTTTTCGTAGAGCCTTTCAATTGAAAGACCTCCTGCAATCCTTGAGGACGGAGAGTGGTCTGTCATAGCAATGTATTCGTAACCCAGCTCTTTTGCCCTCAGTGCCATCTCCTCGATTGTCGCTTTGCCGTCGCTCCATATAGAGTGCATCTGGAGGTCTCCCTTAATATCTTCGAGTTCCACAAGGTCTGGCAGTTTTCCGCTTTGCGCGCCTTCAACCTCGCCTCTATCTTCTCTAATTTCAGGAGGTATCCATTGTAGCCCCAGAGTTTTATAAACCTCTTCTTCCGTTTCTCCAGCTATTTTTTTATCCCCTCGAAATACTCCATATTCGTTTATTTTGAGGCCCCTCTCCAGGGCGATCGTTCTCAGTCTTATGTTATGGCTCTTTGAGCCTATAAAATATAAAAGCGCTGCTCCATGAGATTCAGGTTCTACTACTCGAAGGTCAACCTGAATCCCGCTTTCCAGAACCACACTGCCTTTGGTATCCCCTGCCGCCAAGACTTCTTTCACGAAAGGAAGGCTTGTAAAAGTCTTAATCACGCGCTCTCCATCTCTTGCCTCTGTGAGAATGTCAATATCCCCTATGGTCTCTTTCATGCGTCTTACCGAACCTGCTATGGCGGTTTCTTTCGTACCTGGAATTTTACTGATTTTACGGACTATCTCTTCGGCTAAAGGAAGAGCGATTCCGAGCGGTATTCTTTCCCGACTCTTTTTAAAAAGCTCAATCCCGCGCCTTATATCCTCAACCTTTTTCTCTCCCATCCCGCGAAGTTTCAGGATTTCCCCTCTTTCGAGCGCTCTTTCGAGGTCTTCCAGATTTTTAACGCCGAGTTCTTTGTTTAATTTGCTGATTGTTTTTGGGCCTAATCTTTGAATTTCTAAAAGCTCTGTAAGTTCTTCGGGAACTCTCTTTTTTAGCTCCTCATAATCCTCTATTTTCCCCGTAGATATAAATTCCTTGATCTTTCCTGCGAGGTCTGGGCCAACTCCGGGGATTTTAGTAAGCTCGCCTCGCCCTGCCAAATCCTCAATATCTTCGGTAAGTTCTCTTATATTTTCTCCTGCGTTTCTATACGCCCTGATTCTAAATGGATTCTCATTAAGGAGTTCCAATATATCTGCGATCTTATCAAAAATCTCTGCAATTTCTCTATTCTTGCTCATGGCGTCTAATTAACATTTTATACTATTTCGGTGACAGTTTTTCTATGGAAATGGGGCATGACATTGGGGTTAAATTTGTAGAATCTAATCTTGTATTCGCCTTAAAAAGATAAGGATCAAAAACTGGCAACCACTATGTGAGTTTGATATACCGTACTTACATTAAGTTACAGAGGATTTTTACCTTCCCACAGAAGCGGTTTCTACCTCAGTGGAGTAGCTCTTTACACCCCTTAATATTCCATCGGCGATTTCATTTATATACTTTGGGTCTCTTAGTTTTTCTTCCTCACGAGGGTTAGTTATAAAAGATGTTTCTACCAGAATGCTGGGTATATCGGCACCAATGAGCACTATAAAAGGTGCCTTCTTTACCCCTTTATCTATTGTGGTTTGATATTTCTTAGCGAGATTGGTTGTAACCGAGGTCTGAACGTAGGCGGCGAGGCGTTTTGATTCATCAATTTTCGAATTAAGAAGGTACTTTTTAATTATGTCTCTTAGGTCGCTAATCCCTTTTGTTGTACTGACATTTTCACGGGCGGCGACGGCGAGCGCTTCGGGATCATTGGTAAAGCTCAGTATATAGGTCTCAATACCGTGCGCATCACTGTCTTTGGCTGCGTTGCAGTGAATTGATATAAAAAGATCGGCATGCTCCCTTTTTGCTATGCCAGTTCTTTCTTCAAGCGGTATAAATCTATCATCCTCCCTAGTAAGGATAACGCGGGAAATCCCAAGGTCGCTTCCAATTTGCTCTATTTTGTTCCTGAGTGCCTTTGCAATTGCAAGCGTAACGTCCTTCTCCTTGAGTCCTGTTGGTCCTATAGCTCCTGGGTCATGGCCCCCATGCCCGGGGTCTATCACCACGGTTCTAACCTTGAGCCCCAATGCTCCCCGCAGGGTTGAAATATCCTTGCCGTCCAGTTTTGGAAGGCCAGCCAGTGTTTTGTCCTCCTCAGAGCCTTTCGGTTTAGATGCGACGTTATTTTTCTCGTTGCCATATATGTCCATTACGATTCTAAAAGGATTGTGAAGGGAAAATACCTTATAGTTATTGAAGCTCTTTATGTAGAGGACAACCCTTACGGTATCAAGGGTATTTCTTGCAAACCTTATATCTTCAAGCAAGCCATTCTGAATCGGCGGCATTTCGAGATTGCGATCAACAGTGGCGCCCTTTATGTCAACGTAAAGCCTTGGAGGTGCTCCTTCTACCATACCGGCTTTTAAAAAATGCGGCTCAAAAAGGGTTTCCCTGTCAACATTGATTACGACCCTTGTGTACGTGTCCGTTGACCAGTGGCCAATCTGGTTTATGGAGGCGAGTCCATTCGGGTTATTTTGAGTTTGAGTTGCGTCCTCCGTAATCTGGTTCTCAGCTGGTTTATACGATGCAAGCTCATTTAATTTCGATTTAGCCGCATCAACCATATCGCCGGTTGGAAAATTCTTAACCACCTTTTCATATTCCAAATAAGCCTGGGATTTATCCCAGCCTTCAGTGATTCTCGCAATCCTGATCTGCGCATCATCGGCAAGGTTGCTATCGGGGAAAACCTTAACAAGCTCTCTACTGAGGTCTATGGATTTCTCAAGGTTTTCCCTTGAATTAAACCTCATGCCCATTTCCTCATACATCTTTCCTGAGATGAATAATGAAGTGGGAGCCTTGGGGCTTGCCGGATAGGTTCTATAAATGCTGTAGAACGCCTGGGCTATGGTGTCCCAAATTTCATAGTTGGTTATCTGGGTGGGATTTGTTTGTAGGTTTTTATAGAGATTAAGGGCTTCTTGAAAAAGCTTTTCGTCTTTTCCCTGCGCGGCCATCAAAGGCTGTGGAGAGGGAATGAGAAAAATGGCTGCAAGTAGCATTAAGGTAAGAGTCTTGATACTCACCTTGAGTTTAATATTATATAGTTTTTCTATGCTTTGTAAATTCCCTATTTAAAATTTTTCTATATTATAACAAAACGATTCATTTTTTGAAATTGTCGAGACTTAATGCTAAACTTTGCAAAATGAAGGTTATAATCCTTGGATGCGGCACCTCGACCGGGGTTCCTATAATTGGCTGTAATTGTCTAACCTGCACTTCTTCGAATCCGAAAAATAAGAGAATGAGGACTTCGGTTTTTATTCAGACTCATGGGAAGAATATATTAATTGACACCGCTACGGACCTCAGATTCCAGGCTTTAGCTCACAACATAACGAGGATTGACGCGGTTCTCTACACACACTCTCATGCCGATCATACCCACGGGATAGACGAGCTTAGAACATATAATTTCGTTAATAAGATGGTTATACCGTGTTACGCAAGTCCTCAGATGGTCTTAAATATCAAGTCAAACTTTAGGTACATATTCGATCGTTCTTATGCAGCGGGCGGAAAACCGCAGCTTGAGATAACTTCCATTACAGGGGATTTCGATTTTCATGGGATCAGAATAACCCCTGTGGAGATCCATCATGCGGAGTGGTTGATATTTGGATACAGAAT
>JBLNAE010000378.1:0-13925 GCA_050259195.1 Ignavibacteriales bacterium | reverse complement strand
CTGTTTGTTACATCGTCCTCGATAGAGATTTGAACTCTTCCAAAGAAATTCTCAGGCAGGGACTCCGCCTTTGTCCTTCTGGACAAGAAGCCCTTGGCTTTAGCCATAGGGAGTAGTCACTCTAGAAATATGCTAGTCTATTGTGTCCTTAGACTCACAAAGCAATTCAAAGAGGTTACTCATGAAATACTCTCTCAAAGAAGAAATGCCCGGCCTCTGGTTTGTAGATTTAAAAGTGGACGGAGAAGAAGAATATATAGGGGCGTACATCGTTGCTTCAGGAAAAGAGGTTGCATTGATAGAATCGGGTCCCGCGAGCACTGCCGGGAGCTTGCTTGATGCTCTGGGTGAAATTGGATTTCGTCCTGAAGATGTAAAATACATTTTACTCACGCATGTGCATCTCGATCACGGAGGAGCATCAGGGGCGCTTATTGAGCATTTTCCAAATGCTTATGTAGTAGCTCATCAAAGAGGCATTCCACACCTTGTAGACCCGGAGATGGCGCTCTGGAAATCATCGAATGAGGTTTTAGGCTTCGTCGCGCAAATATACGGCAAGCCAAAACCGATCCCTAAAGGGAAAACTATTACGGTTGAAAGTAAAATGCATCTTGCGCTTGGAAAGCTCGCTTTTGAAATAGTTCCAACGCCAGGACATGCAAGTCACCACGTCTGTATTTTTCTCCATCCAGGAGGTGTAATTTTTACTGGAGATGCCGTAGGAGCGTATGTTCCCAGCCTTGATATATCGCTTCCCCAAACGCCGCCCCCATTTAGGCTCAGCACTGCGCTCGAATCCATTGAGACTTTAATTTCGCTCAAACCGAAATTGAGTGCGTACACGCATTTCGGCGTTTCTCCTCATGCGATGGCGAATCTAAAGAACCATTATAATCAGCTTGTAACCTGGTATGAGGTTACAAATGAGGCTTTATCTGAAGGGATCAAAAAAGAAGAAGACATCCTGGATTTAATCTCAAAGCGGGATAGCGACTTAGAGAAGTTTCTTATTAACTCAGAGAGGTTAAAGGGTTTAAAAAGAGGAGTTGAAGTGAGCCTCAAAGGATTTGTGCATCTCGTCGAAGGAGAGAAAAAGGGAGCGTAGAATTCGTTCAAACCTCCTTTCTGGAGATAACTGAACCATGTATGTTTCTTAGTGTGGCATGGAGAGAATCAAGCAATGAGCAATAGAATGATTGGGATAAAATCCAGCGAAATGAGTGCTTCACGACCATATAAGCATCCTGAAAAGATATTTTTTATTAGAAGCGGTCTCATAAATACTGGTAGAACGCAAAAAAAGCTATGAAAACATAGAGTTACTACCATTTATGAGACTGGTTCTAGAAAACTTTTAATTCCGAGCTAATATAAACAACAAACTAAACCATTCTGGGAACGAAACTAAAGCTGATACCCGTAACTCCTATCACAGCCCCTACAATCAGCCCGTATATGATGTGTCCTACCATGTGTGCTACAACCACCTCGGAACCCGCTTTCCGAAAGTGTTCGAGCGGATGGTGCTCGGCTACGAGAGCAACGAGCGCAAAGCTTACGGCAAGCCCATGGAGCAATCCCAGCATACCGCCCAGGCCAGCAAGAGCAATGACAGACCTGAGATAGAAGATGCTAAGAAAGGCAGTGTAGAGAAAGGCAAAAATGGTGCCAATGCCAAAATGTATGATAAACCCCGGCAGCAATGAATTCTCATAAGATCGCGTATAGAGGCTACCGATTGCCCTCATCATATCGGCGTTTGCAAGCCCGGAGCGATGAATGAGCCACATGACAAAGGCCATCCCCGCTGTTCCCAACATTCCCGCAAGAATTGTTAGAAGGATTGTTACAATAAGAGGGTCCATATTCACCTTCCTTAGAACCGTATTTTCTGCGCCTTCTCTGCTCCTGCACTAATAATGTTTCCCTGCTTACAGGATCTCATATTATTTTATAATATCGTCTTTCATCTCATTTTTGAATACTCTATTTTCAGATGATAGAGGAGAGCTAGGTAATCCCATCGGAGAATTGACATTAAAACGCATTCGGTAAATAATAGTGCTCTGAATATCAAATCCGTAATGGGGTATAGCTCGAAGTTGCTCATAGGGAAGCGAAAAGATAAAGTAGAACTGAATTTAATATCAGATACACTACCGAGGAGGAAAAATGACTTGAAAAAGACAAGCCCAAACTCACTAAAAGCAAAAAACGACTTGCGAAAGTACTCTTCCATACTCGTCGAAGGGGCTGAGCGTGCTCCAAGCCGCGCCATGCTCCGGGCGGTCGGTTTCAAGGACGAAGACTTTAAAAAGCCAGTCGTAGGCATTGCCTCTACATGGAGCATGGTTACACCCTGCAATATGCACATTGATAAACTTGCTATTGAGGCCGGGCGCGGCGTGGATAATGCCAGAGGCAAGTCCATCATATTCAATACCATAACAGTTTCGGATGGCATTTCGATGGGAACCCTGGGGATGCGTTATTCTCTGGTTTCCCGCGAGGTTATTGCCGATTCTGTCGAGACGGTAGCAGGAGCCGAAGGCTTTGATGGATTGGTTGCCATTGGCGGCTGTGACAAAAACATGCCGGGCTGTCTGATGGCTATGGCACACCTTAACCGTCCGTCCGTTTTCGTCTATGGGGGCACGATTATGCCCGGCGTCTACTGCGGCAAGCTGGTTGATGTTGTCTCTGTTTTTGAGGCCGTCGGTGCCCACGCCAGTAAAACAATAAATGACGAGGAGCTTAAATCAATTGAGTCATGCGCTATTCCCGGCGCAGGCTCCTGCGGAGGGATGTATACGGCAAATACAATGGCATCTGCAATTGAGGCGCTGGGTATGAGCCTGCCAAATAGTTCCGCTCAGGCGGCAATATCGCCTGAAAAAAACGGCGACTGCTTTAATGCCGGAGCTGCAGTACTGAACCTGATCCAAAATAATATCCGTCCCAGAGACATTATGACAAAAAAGGCATTTGAGAACGCCATTACCGTAGTCATTGCGCTCGGCGGCTCAACCAACGCCGTACTGCATCTCCTGGCTATGGCTCATGCGGCAGACGTTAAGATCACACTCGATGATTTTACGCGAATCGGTAGAAAGGTGCCTGTGCTCGCAGACCTCAAACCAAGCGGCAAACATTTAATGTCCGAGTTTTGTAAAATCGGCGGCTTGACGCCTCTCATGAAAATCCTTCTCGACGGGGGATTGCTCCACGGAGATTGCCTGACTGTTACAGGCAAGACTGTAAGGGAAAACCTAGAAGGTGTAAAACCATACCCTCAAGGACAGGGGATTATTGCCCCGTTTGATAATCCAATAAAGAAAGATAGCCACATTGTAATCCTTTACGGCAATCTGGCATCGCAGGGGGCTGTTGCAAAAATTACGGGTAAAGAAGGTCTGTCATTTACCGGAAAAGCGATCGTTTTCGACTCGGAAGAGGCGTGTTTGAAGGCTATATTGAATGGAACGGTAAAGAAAGGACACGTTATTGTGATTCGTTATGAAGGGCCTAAAGGAGGCCCCGGCATGAGGGAAATGCTCAGCCCCACCTCGGCAGTGATGGGCAGGGGCTTGGGCAGCGATGTGGCGCTCATTACGGACGGACGGTTCTCAGGCGGGAGTCACGGCTTTGTCGTAGGACACATTACGCCGGAGGCTTATGAAGGGGGGGTTCTCGCCGTCGTGAAAAACGGCGATAGCATCACGATTGACGCCACGAAGAGAGAGATTAACCTAAATGTTCCCCAGAGCGAGATTAAGAAGCGCCTTGCCGGATGGAAAAGACCAAAACCAAAGGCAATAAGAGGTGCTCTAGCCAAGTATGCCAAGCTCGTCACCTCGGCATCCGAAGGCGCGGTAACGGATAAGAAACTCTAGTTGCTCTATTCGCTTCTGCGCTGCACCTACCCTGTGGCTGTTATACCATAGAGACGAAAAAAAAGAGAGGGGAGCGCCATGAAGGTCTTTAAAAAAATGGGCGCAGCAGTTTTAATGGTGTTATTTTTAATGGTCGGTGTCTGCTATGGTGAAAGCGCTATTGAAGACGTAACCAGCCAAAAGGTAAAGACGACTAACTATTCCTCTCGTGGAGAAAGTTACCTCAAAAAGGGGATGCTGGATAAAGCAATTGCTGAATTTAGTAAGGCCATAAAGATAAACCCAAAGGATGCGGATGCCTATTATAATCGGGGGATTACATATTATTATAAAGGTCAATATGACCAAGCCATCTCTGATTTTAATAAAGTCTTAGAAATAAATCCAGGGGACATCAGAGCATACAAAGGTCGGGCGCTTGTCTATCAGAACAAAGGCCAATATGATGAGGCCATTTCTGATTATGATACCGCCATCACAGAGATAGACTCAATCTATGCCGAGATACACATTAACCGGGGGGTTGCATACGCAAGGGGCAAAGGACGGTATGATGAGGCTATCTCTGACTATACCAAGGCAATAGAGATAAATCCAAAGAATGCTCGGGCTTACTACGATCGAGGAATTGCTTATCAGTCCAAAGAACAGTATGATGAGGCTATCTCTGATTATACCAAGGCAATAGAGATAAATCCAAGATATGCTCCCGCCTACGCTAATCGAGGACTTGTTTATGCAAGGGGCAAAGGACGGTATGATGAGGCTATCTCTGACTATACTAAGGCAATAGAGATAGACCCAAAGAATACTAAGGTCTACAATAACCGGGGAATCGCTTACCAAGGCACAGGTCAATACGAGCTAGCTATTGCGGATTTTAACAAAGCCGTTGAGGTGAATCCAAGGTATGCCGCCGCCTACTATAATCGGGGGCTTGCCTATGCCAATAGAGGCGAGCTTGACCAAGCCGCTTCCGATTATAACAAGGCTGTAGAATTGGACCCAAAGTATGGTGAGGCAGGTTATCAAAACGCCTACGCAAACAAAGGTCAAGATGATAAAACCATCTCTGGTTTCAGCAAGACATTAAAGATAAGCCCGATCTATGGTAATAACAAAAGCCAGTATGACCAAGTCATATCTAATTACAATAAGGTCATAGAGGCAAATCCAAGAGATGCTAAGGCTTACTATCATCGCGGAGTCGCCTACTATAGCAAAGGCCAATATGACGAGGCCATTGCGGATTTTAATAAGTCAACTGAACTCGATCCCGATTATGACAGACCCGTGAATGGTCTAGCGTATGTTTTCGCGTTAGATAGTAAACAACTCAATAAGGCGCTGGAGTTATCCAGGCACAGTTTAGAACTAAAACCTGATGAACCGTATTACTGGAGCACACTGGCTGAGATTTACTATCGCCTGGGTCGGACCTCTGATGCGAGAATTGCAAACAATAATGCAAGAAGGTTTGCAAAGGAAGAATCTCTAATCAAATTAATCGAAAAGCGGGCACAAAGGATTGAAACTAGATTAAGGGAAGATGGCTCAAAGATACGAAAATGAGAGAGCAATACCATTTGCTAAGCCGCTAACCGCAATCTCCGTCTGTATCAATCCGAGCGCCGTTGCTTCCAGCAGAGGCGAACCGCCGTTCGCTCCTACAACCTCTGTTTGCCTCATTCCTCATATTTCTCTATAATAATGGAATGTCGAGAATCTCAGGAAAAACCATAATTCTGGGCGTTACAGGCGGAATTGCCGCTTATAAAGCCTGCGAGATCACGAGGAGGCTTGTGTCTGAAGGAGCCACATTGCAGGTAATTATGACAAAGAACGCTACAGAGTTTATTTCCCCCCTTACGTTGCAGATACTTTCGAGAAGGCGTGTGGCAACAGAGGTTTTTGACCTCGAATGGGAATCGGAAATCGGACACATAAGCCTTGCCGACAGCGCCGACCTGCTCGTTGTTGCTCCGGCTTCAGCGAATTTTATAGGAAAGGCCGCCTCGGGGATTGCTGACGATCTGCTTACGACAGTGCTCATGGCGGTTCGCGCTCCCGTGATTTTATTCCCCGCCATGAACGTAAACATGTACAATAACCCGGTGGTTCAGGAGAATATCGAAAGGTTGAGAAAACGCGGATTTATGGTAATAGAGCCAGCTGAAGGCGACCTTGCCTGCGGATATGAAGGCAGGGGAAGACTTCCAGATACGCACGAAATAGTAGAAGAGATAGAAAAGGCATTTTCCCCTAAAGACCTGAGCGGTGAGAGGATACTCGTTACCGCCGGGCCAACAAGGGAGTTCATTGACTCCGTGAGATTTATCTCGAACCCTTCGAGCGGAAGAATGGGATATGCGCTTGCAAGGGCAGGATGGATGAGAGGGGCGGAAGTGGTTTTAATCTCAGGAAAAACAGATGTACCTGCACCTCATGGAATAAATCTGGTTAACGTTGTCAGTGTATTGGATATGTATAAAGCAGTGATGAGCCGCCTTGACTGGGCGACTATTGTGATAAAAGCCGCGGCCGTAGGCGACTACACTCCTGTTAGTAGATTTCAGGGAAAAATGAAGAAGGGTCTAAAGGAATTTAAGCTCGAACTTAAACAAACGATGGATATCCTCTCAGAGATTGGAAAGAAAAAGAACGGCAAGATCATCGTGGGGTTTGCCGCCGAAACAGAAGACATAGTGGAAAATGCGCTTGCGAAACTCAGAAAGAAAAATGCCGACCTGATGGTGGCCAACGATGTATCAAAACCCGGAATGGGATTCGGCACAGACACAAACATTGTCTATTTTGCGGACAAATACGGAAAGGTTGAAGAGCTTCCTCTTATGACGAAGGCAGAGATTGCTGAAAGGATTTTTGATAAGATAATTGAGATTAAACGCCTATCTTAAGATTCCAAGTCAAAATTAAAACCCGGCATATTTTGATCCGACTATTAAGCAAGACAGAAACACGAGTAGGAGCAATTCACAAACCATTCCTACAGCAGTTATCCAAATCGTAAGACTACTCACTATTTTTACCATTTTGTGTAGTATGGCAAGAGGTTTTATAATATTTGGCAATCAATCCATGATCACACTCAAAGAAATAGAAGAAGCGGCAAATAGATTAAAAGGCGTAACCTATACAACGCCCCTTGTCTACTCGTATTCCCTGAGTGAGATTTCAGGAGCGAATGTATTTCTCAAACTTGAGAATCTTCAGAGAACAGGCTCGTTTAAGATCCGGGGAGCTTACAATAAACTCTACACGCTGAGTAACACAGTAAAAAACGTGATCGCCGCATCCGCAGGAAACCATGCTCAGGGCGTAGCACTCGCAGGGAAACTCTTAGGCATGAAAGCAACCATAGTCATGCCTGAAGTGACTCCGATTAATAAAACCCTCGCCACCAAACATTATGGAGCTGAGATAATTCTCTACGGAGCCACGTTTGATGACGCGTATAGATACGCGAAACAGATTGAGAAGGAATCGGAGGCCGTTTTCATCCATGCATTTGACGATTCTGACATTATCGCGGGTCAAGGAACGGTCGGGCTTGAGGTTCTTGATTCGCTTCCTGATGTGGAAGCAGTATTTGTGCCGATTGGTGGAGGAGGATTGATTTCCGGGATATCGGTCGCACTTAAAGAAAGAAATCCGAAGATTAAAATCATAGGTGTTCAGGCCGCCGGCGCTTGTTCTATGTTTCTTTCAAGGGAGAAGGGAAGAATCACAGAGACCAGTTCAGCACAAACCATTGCCGATGGAATTGCAGTTAAAAAGGTAGGAGCAATTCCTTTTGAGATAATCGAGAAATACGTGGACGATATTCTTACAGTTGATGAGAGCGAAATTGAGGATGCGCTTCTTCTTCTGACTGAAAGAATGAGAATCGTAGTAGAGGGCGCAGGGGCCGTAGGGTTTGCAGGGCTTCTTAAAAGAAAAGAAGAGTTCTATAAAAAGAACGCTGTGATTATAATAAGCGGCGGAAACATTGATATAAACACGCTTTCCAAAATTATAGAAAAGGGGCTCGTAAAGCGCGGAAGGTTCATAAGGCTTGAGATAGAACTTCCCGATGTCCCCGGCTCTTTAGGGAAGCTCGCTACAATTCTCGGCGTGGCAAAAGCGAACATAGTGCAGATTTTTCATGATAGATTTTCAACAACCATTCCGATCGGTAAAACAATCGTAGAATTAAGCCTGGAAACAAGGGGGCATGAACACAAAGAAGAGATCCTTAAACTCCTGAGAGAAAACGGATATAAACCAAAAGAAAAAGAGTAACGACAGTTCCGGTTGATAAAGTTATATATCAGCCAAGCAAAGTATCTCGAATAGAGAAATATCGTACTCAGATCAACACACTACCGGATATTGGCACAAACCACCACTTTACCGCGCATATGTGGTGGTATGGCACCTATTACAACAAAAATATCAGACGCTAAAAAGTAGAAGAGCCTCCTATTTCTTTCCGAGGACAGAGTCCTTACAGGCTTTGGCAACCCGAAACTTGACTACCTTCTTAGCAGGAATCCTTATCTCCTCGCCTGTGGCAGGGTTTCTTCCCATTCGGGCTTTGCGGTTGACGAGCACGAGTTTCCCGATTCCGGGAAGGGTGAATGTATTCTTGGCTTCTTTATGGGCTAGAGCGGCAAGCTCATCAAGGACTTGGACAGCTGCCCTTTTCGTTAATTCGATTTTTTTAGCCAAATGGTCCGCAATCTGGGACTTCGTCATTGGTTTTGCCATGTTTCCTCCTTCAAGGATAGATTTGATTGGTTCTCAATATTACAGAAATCCATAGAAAAATCAATACATTTTGTAAATTTAAAAAAAATTTTTCTTTTTCTATCACGTCTTCATACGAATAATGACCGGCGATCCCTCCGCCAAAAATGCAAAACTGGGGACCGAACTCAAGCAATTCACAAACTCACTGCCGTAGACCTCGGCAAGATCGCAATTGAGCGAAGACTCGCCAACCTGCCAAATAAGCCAAGGGGAGTGTTCCACCTTATACTCCACGCAGCCACCATCTCGCCGGGCGGCATAACCCCAATAATGTTCGGTAATAAACTCCTCTGCCAACCCAACAGCCGCTGCCTGTGGATTGCCAATCGTTTTTACGCGCAGATTATTCCAGCGCCCTTTGCAGCGCCATGCATACTCAACGGAGCCGTTTTTCTTAAGCGAGCCTGATTCCATCTCAATGCGGTGGCGCATTGGCGCCCAAATATAATTCTCTTTGTAGACTGCACGTGCCACAGTGGCAACCGCCCTTTTTGGTACAATTTCTTTGACAAAGGCCACGCCGCGTCGCCAACCCTCCTTCCCCTTTCGGCGCACATAGAAGCGTAGATTTACCTCTTCAAAATCTCGATGAAATGGGATCGAAAGTCCCATAACCTTCGTGTGGAGAAATAAAAACCCCACAATGCTGACAAAGGTTTTGCAGTTCCACGAATCCAGCTCAGTCCCGCCCGGAACGTATGGTATTAGGATGGCCGGATCAATCTCATAATTTATCATTGCCAGGTATCGCCACTCGGCTGTTAGAAATTTACCCCTCTCGCCACTCATCCGCAGGAAATCCTTTTTTGACAGAGAAAGACTATTAGAGCAGAACGGGAAAGTCAAACCTATACCACGCTATTAGAAGCGGACTCATAAATAGCAATCTATAAATAAAAACAGACAAAAAGTCTGTTCTAACATAAATCATGGTGGGTTAAAGACAATCCTGAATCTATGAGACACTTCTAATTTAACCACTGTATTTTGCGGGGCTATATTCGCATGAAGATGCAAACCTTCATGAAAGCAGCCGTCATTACGAGCCTAATGGTTGGTCTAGTCGTTGCTGGAGTTGGACATGGCCGTGCACGGCAGGAAACAGACCTCTACTATCGGTTTACAATTGGCGACGAGGAAACACCTATACCCTCCGGCACCGTATGGCTCTACAGTTTGGCATGGGGGATTTGGAGAAATTCAAGCTGGCAACAATTATAGACAGCAAGGCTCGAATCCGCCTCAATAGGAATATGCTGCAGCCTAAACAACCTTCACCTGCCCCGGAAGTATACGTTATTATCATTGAACTCCCTCAAAATCAGTGGTACAGAACCGCCGATATCGAGCCAAGAACATTCATGCGTAATTTCACAAAAAGTTTGAACGCCCTTGGAAGAACTAAAGTTTATCATTCCGGTGAAGCTCTCCTAGTTCTTACAACCCTCACAAAGCGGCGTATTACATTTCAATCCAAAAATGGAAAGCCTGAAGCGGATATGGAAGTTCATGTTTCCATTTATCTCTATGATAGAAGCCACTGCGGCCACCATACCGGACTGCCGATTGGAAAATTTCAGACTAACACCGGAGGAGAGATTGAGGCCAGGGCGCCGCTTATCCCTCTTTATTTAGACGAACTGGAATATTACCAGAAGATCAAGGAGAGTGAACTTGGGCCGGAATACGAAGCAATGATAGGTTTGAAAACGGGATCGAAACCCGACGTGTTGATGCGTAAGGTATGGAATCTGCCTGAAAAGAGATTTGAAATACGTGTTCAAAGGCCAGACGGAACGCCAGTAATCGGGGCGTTAGTAAGCCAAAAACACGATCATACGAATGTGGGGTTTGGTCTGGAACAATCGGAAAGACAGACATGAAGGGCGTCGCACGCGTGCAATTCGCCCCTGAAGAAACGGAACTCCTGACACTTGTAAAAGGAAGGCAGAAGCACGAGCTTTCCGATGAAGAATTGAAGGAGTTGTTTTCTATCGGACGAATCACATTGAAATGGTAGCAAGATTGCCTAGTCCTGCGCCAGTTCACATCTTTATTGACTTTGTATGAGCGGAAAGACATTCGCCCTAATCTGGCAAAGGACGTACCGCCAGCGATACAAGCAGGAACAATGATAAGAAATCTATGCGGTAGTTTATTAAGTAATGCTAGGTATGACTTCCTTCCCGAAGAGCTCTATACATCTTGATATCGTTTCATGCGTTGCCGAAGGAAATACCATTCGGCAGACTATGTATTTGGTTCCGAGTTCATCCCCATACCTTTTTATCTCTCTTGTACAATCTTCAGGGTTACCAATTACGAAACGATCTTCAGGTAAGAGATCAAATAGCGGGTCATCCAAACCTGTAAGCTGTTTTCCTCGAACAAACATCTTAACTCCTAAACTAAAATAGAATTTATACATGCTAATTATATATTTGTCCGCTTCTTCTTTCGCTCTTTTTTTATCCTCAGAAATGTAAGTTTCTCTAAGGAGAATATGCTCGGCACCGCTTGGATCTTTTCCCGCCTCTTTTGCAGCTTTGTTATATATACTTATAGTATCTCTTATCATCTGCATCGTTCTCCCGGGACCGATAAGAAGCGGGTAGCCGAGTCTTCCCGCACGTTTTATAGCAGGCTCTTCAAATGCACCTATGTAGAGTGGAATATGGGGCTTCTGGACGGGCTTTGGCGTAACGTTTAGATTGCTGAGTTTGTACCGCCTTCCCTCATAGGAGAAATTATCTTGAGTCCATGATTTAACAATAACGTCGATTTCCTCTTCCATTCGCGATGGCCTTTGATTCATGGGAATTCGGAAGCCATCGAATTCCTCTTTTCGATAACCCAAAGCAACACCCAGAATAAATCTTCCACCGGATATGTTATCTATGACGGCGGCATCTTCTACCACCCTTATGGGATTGTGAAGAGGAAGTATGAGTGCCCCCGTGCCAATTTTTATCTTCTTTGTCACGGCGGCCATTGCTGAGGCCACGACAACCGAGGATGGACAGTATCCATCCGCAAGGAAATGGTGTTCTGAAATCCATGCCGAATGGAAATTTACCTCTTCTGCAAGTTTTACCTGTTCAAGTGTTTGGTGATAAATCTCAGCGTGAGAGGCAGGATTTTCAATGTGTGTCTGCATACTAAAAAGTCCGATTCCAAATTTCATATATTTACCTCTCTTTACTACAAAAGTGTGTCGCTCCTGTTTAGATTAACCAATTTTATGAGTAAACCCTTATCTTAGCTACCATTATCTCATCAAAAGTAATTCCCTGTCAACATGAGAAAAAGGCAATGGGGTGGAGTGTTTTTCAATAAGTTACATAAGTTGGCCTCATTGAGTAGCTTAAAAATTTACTTGATATCAAGTAAATTTTTTGGTATATATATTAATAGGCGGTTCTAAGAGGCTGAAGATAATTTGAAAATCAAAACTTGTTAAAAACTGAAAGAAGAGACTAAAAGGTCCAATCAAGTAGGAAAAGACAGGTGGAGGTTTTCGAAAAAGATAAGGTCACTTAGAGTCGCTTTTCTATTTGGTACTCAGGCGATAGTTTGAAGGTGGGGTGGAGAAAAACCCGAATAGAGAGGTGAGCGATATGGCTCTTACCAATGCAAGACATGCGGACACACCTTGAATTTCACTGCTGAGAAGTGTCCTAATTGTGGGTTCCCCACATATCTAAATAGAAGAATGACCTCTACAGGATAGATTGTATTTATCGGACTCGCGATAGCCGCATCTGGCACTTTAATAAATCATTTGCTCTCTTTCTAGATTCAAAACAAGAAATTTCATCATGACCCTAGAGATTTTAGAACCAAGAACCAGTGTCTCTGTTGTCACGGTAAATGGGGAGAGCACATTTATCTATAGGAGGGTATCATACTGGAAGTTAAGATCCAGGCAAGAGATACATATGTCTGAAAGGCAGATAATCCGAAGACATATAAAACAGTCAAAGTAATTTATAACTAACGATTTGAAAGTATTCGCACTTATTGGTTTATTCTCCGTTGGCAAATGTTTTTTATATCGTTACTTCGACTCGAGAATTTTATTCCCATTGTGGGAAGGATTCCGGGTAAAACAGAAGACACCCACGCAACGGTGCCCTCAAGTCTGATAATCTCATTCATACTGCTCTCTCCAAGATCATCGCTGCTCATATGAATCTGGATTAAATTTTAGACCTAGGCGGAAGCACTCTATGGGCTTTGACGCCAATTCCGTCCTCAGAAAGGTTAAACGTATAGCCTACAGAAGTAGGATCAGACAATCCGTATTTAACCCTCATTTAACCCTCTTTCTAAAAGGAATCCTTGCCAACTGCCTTCGATTTGCCATTATAAACAAGTATCATCTTATAATATGAAATCAATTGGACTTTGGTTATATATTTTCAATAGATAAGCGTAGTTTCTTGCGACATACTATTACTTTAGTTTTAAGACGTAGTAAGGTTAAGAAAGTACAGGAAAGGGCTAGAGAAAAGCTAGGTCAAACTTTGGTGAGACCAAGCTATGTTACGAAGATATTCTTCTTGAGTTTCTTGGTAAACAACATAGTACTTCAAGTATAAACCTATAGAGAAGTTATTGATGAGAGGGATGATTTACAAAATGGCCTTTATTGACAAGACCACCCACGTGCATTAATACTTATAAGCGAATTAATAATCCTAATCGAAAGGGCAAACCATTCAAAAGGATGGGACGCAAAGCCTTCGACCTAAGGGCTGTAACACAGCCTATGGTGGCCGGGTTGCCGAAGTAGGAGTAGTTTTTTACTTACTCCTATCTTATTCTATTCTTGCTACGAGGCTTTCTCCTTTCCTAAGCCGTATCAAAGATGTTTGAAGAGATGAAAAAGCGGGCGGTGGTATTGCTTTTCTCTGTATTTGACCGGATGCCAGGTCAACTGAAGATAACAGAGAAGATATCTTTTACGGTTAGTTGAATTCTACAGGGAGTATTTGAGCCTTGGGGGACTGGAAAGTTTCCAGTGAATTGATCTCGCGGAATGAAAGGAAAATACACAAAGTGGTTGCGGTGCGCCAGTGATAAAGATTCACCGTTTGCCTCACCAGATAAGATGGCTGATCGAGATAGTGGCTACCACTATCATCTACTATGGAGCGGCTCGATTAAGCTTGTTCCTGGCCTTTCAAAACACAAACGCATCACCGGTATGGCCTC
>JBLNAE010000377.1:0-3187 GCA_050259195.1 Ignavibacteriales bacterium | reverse complement strand
AGGGAATGTCATCTCTACCTAGACACAGGGAAAATTGGTCATTTTCTTTTTGATTTTGTGTTCCCGAATACAAAGAAATAAGTTCTCCGTCCCAAGGCCCGTTCCAGCCTAGCGTGGAATTCTTTCTCTCGTTTATCGGGATGCAGCTTTTTATAAGCCTTGTAACGGCGGATGCTTTCTTTGATCCGGGATATAATACCCATTGGTTTCTCCTCTGCTAGCCGATTGGGAAGAACATTCTTCCAATTATTGGAACAGCCTTAGCCGCGTGTTCTCTTGCTTCGCCTTTTGACGCTTCCGCAATTTTTGCGTAAGCGTTTTGCCTGGGGCAGTAAGACCATGGGCTTGCCGTTTCCTGGCTTCTTCTTCATAGAAGGGCAAAAGCTCCGTTGCTACCACAGCAAGCTGAGAGGGGGTAAGGGTGCGGCGCTTCAGGTTCATAGAACGAACAAAAGACATTTTGCTGGCCGGTTAGGAAAACCGTTAAAAAGAGATATAATGAGTCCATAACGAAAGATATAGAAGCCGAGCCAAATATGAACCTATTTTATGCATAAACCTTTTCTGTTCATAGTGTCTCAAACGAATAACCTCTTGTCAAGCGAGATTCAATTTTCAAAATGCTTAAAAACCATATGATAGATGAAAGGCTGCAATGTAGTTACCTGATAAGTAAATGTGTCTAATACCATTTCGATTAGTTAATTGTGCATAGTTATTATACAATAAAAACACAATTAAATAATCGAAATGGTATAATTGCTTATGCTTATAAGGAATTATCGTTACGCTCCTAGAATTTAAAATTCAATAATTTCAAAAGCCTAAAAAAGATATTAGGTATAAAACAATATAGCCCTAATAAAGATAGAAATATGGCAAGGTTTTATTAAGAAGGTGCGAGAAATAAAAAGCCCTGAAGTGTTTCGGCCTCTCTTCACTTCAGGGCGAGAACCGAAGGGTATCATGGATGTAAGAGTAAGTTTACTGCCACGGCTGATGTAAAAACAAGATGGGAGAGCTTTGATTTATAGATACACTCCCTCAGCGTTGGATCTTCTGAGAGAGTGTTCCCTAGGAGGGTTGTTGGGGATTAATAGAGGTAATGATACTAAGTAGTATCCTCCGTCCTCTAAAATAGAGTATATCGGTTGATGGTGATAGATACACTCCCTCAGAGGAGAGGCCTTGTGTACGGAATGTTTAAGGTTTTCTCGTATTACTTTAAACTGATCGAGCCTTTCCTTATCACTTAATTCGCCCTATTTCCCTTTCCCCTTCGGAAAGGCGATAATCTCTGGTTCATAATAAATTTCGTAGCTTTGATAGGCCCCCTCCTGAAATCTGCTATTAAAAAATCTCTGAATAGAGGAAAGCGTATCTATATCCTTTTCGTTTCCACCTCTTGCTTTGACAAAAAACTTAAGCGCATGATCTGTTTGATGAAGTAAGGAGAAGAATCTGAGCACGGCATAGCGTGCAGCAAATAGCTTATGCTTCCACTCGACCTTCATCATCTCCTGTTCAATCCCTTTGAGATATTCCCAGAACTCTCGCATAGGAAATGTCATCCGGGTTGCCTGTCCAGTGGCCAAGAGTTCATCCAGGCTTGTCTCAAAAACTGTGCTAATCTTCCAGAGTAGATTGCTGCCGGGGATATGCTGCTGATTCTCTCTTTCCAGTTCATAAACCCGCTGGACGTGGATACCGAGTTTATCGGCGAACTCTCTAGGCGAAAGCTTTTTGCGCTCTCTCAGCTTTCGTATATTCACAGCCATCTTTTTCATGTCGAATTCAGGCATTTGTTTCTTCTCAAACTCAGCCATCTGTTTCTTCCTCCCTAAATATGATGAGGATAAAAATGTTGTGTTCGGCGTAAAGGAGGCGGGGCACATCGGTAGAGCTTTATTTATTCCTCTGTTGCCTTTTCTAGAGGACACAAGCTAGTGGTAAACTATCTTATAAACTAAGGGAGGATAAACAATGATAATTCAAAGTTTGGAAGAGTTAGAAGAATACATTGAAATAACTTTGTTTAAGCTAAAGGTATCTCATTATAGCACGGATACCCCAGTAGAAATAACTGAACATGTTAGGTCAGAGTTAGCGAAATTAGACGACCGGTATAATAAAGCTAAGGGATTAAAAAAGACGCGATTTCTGAAAAGGATGCTTGAGACCAGACGTGCTTATTGGGATTATATAAAAGTGTTTAAGGATTCTCAAGTGCTACAGCATAAGCAAATGTATCGAGACAAGGCTAGAGAATTTTTTATGGGATTTGAAGCGGAAGTAGAGAAGACCAAACAACGTTTTCAAGAAGCTGAAGGGGAAACAAAACTCGGATTTGGAGATTGTTTAGTGGATGCCTATCTTCTTTATTTGGATTGGGTAAGAGAGACTTGGCAAAAATCAAGTCCTGAATATTATTCAACATTTAATCAAGTAATTACTGGTTTAGAAGCTATGAAGAAATAGTTACGCTTTGCAATTTCATTTTCTTCATGCGAGCTGTCGTCCGCCGCTAGGAAGAAGCTAAACTTCTATAATCCTGGGAGAGTCGTTAATTGTGTAGTTCATTAATTCCTTCCGATGGTACAAAATGGACGGATGAGCTTTGCTAAGTGTCGAAGCATTTGGGAGAAATTTAGTTCCCTGCAAAGTCCGTGTTGGGCAACATTTCCTGTCTCCTAAATGTGTCCCCTTTACAGTTTCACCCTCCTGTAAAAGACCTTTTTCACTATTTCCGCTGAGATAATATAGAGCACCACAATCATCCCCATTAACAGAAGGAACGAAATTGGCAGCGGGCTGAATCCAAATACTTTGCTAAGGGGGGTGAAAGGGAAAATAAGCGTCAACCCAACAATCAGCAAGGTAGACATCAGCAGATACCTTCCTGGCCGACTCTTGAAAAATGGTTTGCGGCTTCGAATGACAAGCACAATCAGCGATGCTGAAACAACGGACTCCAGAAACCAACCGGTTCTGAATTGAGCGGTCGTCGCATGCAGGAGGAGCAGAAGTAAACCAAAGGTGAGGTAGTCAAACACCGAACTCACAATACCGAATGTTATCATAAACTTGCGAATGAACCTGATGTCCCAGCGCCGGGGCTGCTCAACCATTTCGGTATCAACGGTGTCGGTAGCTATGGTCATCTCCGGAAAATCGGTCATTAAATTGG